>NZ_MEIH01000161.1:0-6870 GCF_001723155.1 Haladaptatus sp. W1 | reverse complement strand
TTCGTCGCTTCGGTATCGAGCTGAAGTGTGGTTTTCATCTGTTTTCCCCTCTATTTCCGCCCCTTTGGTCGCGGGTCGCTCGTCGGTGAGCTACTACATACCACTGGAGGGAGTAAAAAGGAGGTTCTGACCACCGTATCAAAACGTCGCGTGTAAATCGTCATGGAATTCTCTCGATAATTACAAAAGTATAGTTATGGTTTGGGAGATGATTAAATAGATGGCTATTGTTATGATTGGTCATGGCTTCACCGGGAACAGTCCGACTGCTGGCCGCCCTCCGGGAGGGGTCACTCGACGAGGTTCGACCGATACTCGACATCGAGACGGGGTTGGTGACGTACCCCGATGCGACCGAATATCTCGACGACAGCGACGGTCAAACCTTCGAAGTGCTGGAAACGCTGGCCGAACGAGACCTTCTCCACCGCGAGTTTCAGGAAAAACAGTACATCTGCCCCCGCTGCGAGGCGAAGGGGATGCAGTACACCACGGCCTGCCCGTCGTGTGAATCGCCACAGACGATTCGGACGGACAGATACCGACACCCCGACTGCGGTTACGAGGGGATGCGCGAGCAGTTCGTCGGCGACGACGTCATCGTCTGTCCGAACTGCGACACCGAACTGGAGTCGTTGAAACACCTCGAAGCGAACGCCGCGCACGTCTGCGAGGACTGTGACGAGGTGTTCGAGACGCCGAAACACCGGCTTCGATGCCGGGACTGCTTCTACGTCTCGGACCCGCTGCAAACCATCGAGCGGGTGCTGTATCGCTACTTCCTGAGCGAGGGCGGTGCCCACTGGGTCGACGAGCAACTGACCGCCCGGCAGTCGGTCGCCGAGGCGTTCGAGGAACGACAGCTCCGCACCGAAATCGATACCGTCGTCACCGACGGCGCGGGCGAGGAGGTACCGGTTCACGTCTACGCGCGCGACGACCTGCTCAACGACCGGGTCATCGCGGCGATTCACGAACGCCCGGACGAGAACGATATCGCCGCCCTGACGTCGCTCGCGGCGGACGTCGGCGCGCGTGCGACACTCGTCACCACGTCCGGGGAGATAGTCGGCGAACGCGCCGGGAGCCTCCTCTCGGACGACGACTTGACGGTGCTTCGGTTGACGAACGACGACGCCCTGAAACGCGAGTACGAGGTCGTCGCCGACGAGCGCGCCAGCAATTCCTTCGTCGGGCGGCTCGCCGACATCTTCAAACCACAGAACGGGTAATCGCCGGACGTCCGGACATTTTCGACGACGTTGAAGCAACGATGGGCGCTCACCGAGCGCGCCGTCCCCCGAAGCGTCGCGGTCAGAACGCCGTCATCGACCGAACGTCGGACCGCTACAACAGCGACCCATCGTCCGAACCGTCGGTTCCGTTCGTCGTTCCCGTCGTGACGGTGCTCGTGTCAGTTGCGTTGCCGACGATTCCGCCGACGGCAGTCGAGGCGTTTTGGACGAGTCCGGTCGTGGTATTCGCCGTGTCGTCGACGATGGCGGTCGTATTACTGACCGCCGTCGTGACGCCGTCCGTCGTGTTCTCGGCACTGTCGTCGAGTACCTCGGTCGTCTCGTTTACTCCGTCCGTGACCGTATCCGAGCTTCCAGCCACCTGCTCCGTCGCGTTGTCGATACCGTCAGTGACCGAATCCGTGGTCTCGTCAACCCCGCTCGTGACTGAATTCGACGCGTTATCGACCGTATCCGTTCCGTCATCGACTCCGTTCGAGACGTCGCGTGTCGTGTCGTCCACCGCATCCGTGACGTCATCCACGCCGTCCGTGACGTCGCGTGTCGTGTCGTTTACGGTATCCGTCCCCCCGTCCACGCCGTCGGTCGTGTTATCCACGCGGTTCGTAATTTCGTCGGTCGTGTTATCGACCGTATCCGTTCCCTCGTCCACGCCGTCCGTGACGTTCCCCGTGGTGTCGTTCAGGTGATCCGTGAGGTTGTCCGATGCGTTCTTTGCCCCGTCCGTGACGTTATCGACTCCATCCCCGGCCCGCTTCGTGGTGTCCCCAGTGTCGTCCGTTCGGTTATCGACGTCTCCGCTCTCGCCCACGGTGTCGTTCACCACGTCCCCGACGTCTCGCGGTCTGTCGCCAACGTCGGGTCCGCCCGACCGATTCTCGTCTCCGACCGGATCATCGGCCGGAGTCGGTGTCGCGCCGGTGTCGTCGCCTCCATCGTTCGTCGTATTCCCTCCCAACTGGTCGAGGAACCGATCGCCGATGCGCTTCGGAACGCGGAACGATATCGAATCGGCCGTCGCCCGTTCGAAACGCATCTCGGCCCCCTGGAGCATCGTCTTTTTCAACACCGCGTCGTGAAACGTCAACCGAACGCTCGCGCCGTCATCCGTGGATTTCGCCCCGATACAAATCCTCTCGGCGTGCATCCGAGCGATATCGACAGAGAGTGCACCGTCGCTCGTTCCCCCGTCGAGGGCCCCGGACATCGCCTCCTCGACGTGGAGGTTTCGAGCGTTCTGGCCGAATGCGGGAAACGTCGTGTTCCGGAACGTAACGTCCCGGAAGCAGTGTGTCGCACCCGGCTGCGTCTGCTGTTCTGGTATTCCCGGTCGTTCATGCCGTGTCGCTGCTGTCGGCGCGGTCGAGGCGACCACGAGACAGAAGGCGACGGCGAGGATGGCTCGATGTTCCATCGAATATCACTGTCGATTGTGGTTATCTCTACCATACCGTTTCAGCTGCATATTTATTCCCGCCGTAATACACGGTTATTTATATGCCGTCGCGTCTGCGACGGACGTCACTCTCACCGTCCGAAAAGGGTGGAAAAGAGGTGCGCTTCGGCCTTTCGAAGGTGTTCGTCCACGGTACTCGGTGCACATTCCAGTCGTTCCGCGATGTCCGCGTGAGTGGCCTGTCGCGGTATCTGATAGTACCCGTGTTTGACGGCGGTTTCGAGCACTTCGCGCTGTCGGTCAGTCAGTCCGGAGAACAGGTGGTCGGAGTCCGGTGCGTACTCTCCGGTCTGTTCGACGCGAATGTCGATTCGCTGCGGTAGTTCGCGGAACGCTCGCTGTATCATCTCCTGCGTCCCGACGACGGTTGCGAGGATGTCTCCGGAGTCGGTGTACATGAGCGGCGTGTCGATGATGAGCGCGTACTTCTCGACGACGTACATGAGCGTCCCCGCCGGTTCACCGGCTTCGACGTAGATGTAGATATGGAACGACCCGTCGTGGACGTCGAGGATATCGTAGGCCAACACGGATTCGTGTGCGTCCAAATCCTCCACGAGTCCGTCCGAGTTCCCCCGAAGTCGATAGAGGAGGACGCCGCCGCCGTTGAAGATGGAATTGACGTGGAGGAGTTGGTCCCGCGTCACGTCGGCCCGCGCCGCGATGACATCTCCGACCGGATGGATGCCCCGACCGTCGAGCACTAATTTGAGCGTTAGAAATCTCATCATCCGATTCTAACACGCACTCATCTCCCGAATATACATAATTATTTATCTATTAAACGGTGTCCGGTGTCCGATAGCACGGGGAAAACGGACGGTCGGACCCCCCGATGTCACGCTCCTGTTGCCGCCTCGTCCGTGTCGAGTTCCGGTCGTTCCCATGCGACACAGAGGGCACCGCCGACCGTTCCGAGCAACATTCCCACGCCGAATCCGCCGAGCGCCCCGAAAATCGATGCGACCGACAGCAGTATTCCCGCGGCACCGAAGAACTCGGCTAACTCCGGGCGCAGAAGGGCGAAGACGCCACAGAGGAAGACGAAGACGGCGAACACCAACCCCGCGAACATGAACGTACTCGGAACGAGCGCGAAGGTCATGGCCAGCTGTGCCGGGATGATGCCGATGACGAGTCCGGCGAGGATGACGAGGAGCGCTCCCCAGAATGGTCGTTCGTGTCGCCACGACGCGAAGTTCGAGCGGTACGATGTGAGCTGTGATGTGTGTGTGGACATGTCGTGTTCCTCCAATCGTTCGGTTCAGTTTACGCTCCTGCCGCACACTGGCTCGTCGGGAAACTCGTCTCGTTCTCGGGGTTCACGACCGTCTTGACGTGCGCTCCGGAGAGCGTGATACTCCGCAGGAACTGACTTTGTGCCCGTATCTCCCCGTCGTCGATGACGATGGTGGGTGCCGAGAGCGAGAACGAACTCTTCACGGTACCCGGTTCGGACGTCGTCTTCTGGCTCTTCATCTTGAGGTTCCCCCGTAAATAGGTGAACTTCTGGGTCATTCCCGAGAACTTCACCGCCTTATCGGAACTGATCATGAGACGGATGGTGTTACCACCGCCGGGCATCCCATCGGGAACTTCGACGTCCTTGTACATCTTCAGTCCCGTTATCTCCCCTTTGTCGATCTTTGCGACCGCCGACGGATACGTCCCGCATTCGCTGGAGTTCTCCAGCGACGCGTACTGTGTGAACCCTTGACCCTGTAACTGGTCGAACGTCACCGTGAACCCGCCCACTCCGGCCGTGGGCACCGCGATGGCGACGCCACCTGCCATGACCGCGCCGACGGTTCCGGCTTGAAGCACCAATGCCGCGACGATCACGATAGCAAACTTTCTGGTATTGATTGCCATACACATACCAACGATCATTTATTACATTAAGGGTTGGCGCGGTTTTACCCGGGAATATACAAGGGGAGGATTTTAAATCAATAAATTTACTATGAGAGAGATATGCAATTCAAAATTTTATTACTTATGGTGTCGGACAGATACCGCGGTTCGGTACCGTTCCCGGAGGCGGAAACGGACCGTCTCCCGTCGGTCATCCGTGTCTCGTCGCGGATTTCGCACCGCGCCGTCTGTCCGTCGTCCGTTCAGTCGTAACGCGTGAGAAAAAGAGCGCTTTCGTCTCGTTTCGGTACCTACGGGTTCACGCGACCTACATCGGTTCGATGGAACAACCGTGGTCGGTTTCGTCGACGTGCGACTCAGCCCGCGATTCCGCGCCGATGCGTGATGGGTGGAAACCGATCTGTCCGCAGGATTCACACTGTATTCTGTACATGGATTCCGATTGCCTCGTCGTTTTCTTCACTATTAATAATTACTGTTGTGGCATCGTCTGCGATGCCGTCCGTTCGTCCGCGAAGAGGTGTGATTCGAGTCGCTCCGTCTCCCGTCTGGTCGTCTACTCCTGCTCCGTCATCCGTCGCGTCTCCTCTCGCTCCGTCACCCGACGTTCATCGCGCGTTCGACGACGCTCTCGCCGTACAGTTCCGCCAGCGCCTCGCGTTGGTCCGGGCGGTTCTCGTACACGTCTTGGAACAGGGAGACGGGCGTCATCGCGGCCTGATAGGTCGCCTCGTCCCACATCCGATCCTTGCTGATGTCGATTTCGATGCCGTCGATGACGACCGTCGCCGTCTGCGTCATCGAAATAGCGCCCGTCCCCGCTTCCTTGGCCGCTTCGAACTCCTCCATCGAGTCCACGATGTCGTCCATGCTCGGGACGTACTCGGTCATGTCGAGCAGTTCCTCGCGCAACTCGTCTTCGCCGAGGTCGCGCTCGTCGCCGCCGACCCGGAGGCTGTAGCCCGTCTCGGTTTCGTCCAGTCCGATCCGCTCGCCGTCGTAGAACTGGGTGCCGTCCTCCGATTCGAGTTCCGTCGTGCCGTCGCCCGTGTCGAGCAGCCAGCGGCCGGTCTCCGGCGGGAGCGGAGCCTTGTTCGCCTCGACGACTTGTCCGGGGGTGAGCGACCAGATGCCGATCATCCCCTTGGCCCGGTTGTCCTCCATCCGCTCGTTGTACCCCTCCACGTCCCGGATGTCGTCGTACGGCCCATCGACGGCGATGAGACCGGCGGCGCTCGCGCCGCGGGACGTGTTGTGGCGCAGTTCCGCCCACGGGGGCAGGCCGCCGGTGGGCGTCATCGCGCGCATGTCCTTGGTGTAGTCCACCTCGCCGTTCACGAGCAAGAACAGGCGTTCGAGGTTGTTGTCGGGCTTGCCCATCTCCTCGCGGAGGTCACCCATCGCCAGTTCCGCCGCCGCACTCTCGACGATGACCGACATTGCGAGGCTGCCCTCTTCGAGGCCGTACTCGTTCTCGACGATGGTGATGAACTCGTCTGCCTTCTTCCAGTCGTCGATGCCGCCGACCTCGGGAATCACGAACCCGTCGATGTGCTCGATGGCTCCCTTCTCGGGGTCCGCGATTCGGAGCAGGTGCTGAAAGCACCGATATCGCGTTTCGGGGCTGTCCCGATGCCAGACGATTCGGGGGTGGATTTCGCCGGGGAAATCGGCCCCGTGTTCGGACACCACTTCGACGATGTTGTCGGCACCCTCGTCGCGCATCGACGGGGCCGTCGCATCCTCGTTGTCGGGCACCCACACGTCCGGTGCCTGCATGCCTTGGAGCTGGGCCGCGCTCCGGATCATCTTGGCGGAGTCGTCCTCGCCCTCCACCGCCGTCGGCGAGGTGAAGAACGTCCGCACGAACTCGCGGTCGTGTCGCCGTCTCGCGCTCATCTCAGTCGTCTCCCCCTCGGAGGCGAGCGGTTCCTCTTCCGTCGAGTCCGACGTTATCGGGGTCGACTCGTCCTCCGAGAACCCTTCCGACTCCTCGATGCGCTCGCGGGCCTCGGGGTCGAACTGCGTCTCGATGTCCTGATACCGGCTCACGAACGAGAGTTCGTGGTGCGATTCGGTCGGGTGGCCGAGGTAGCGGCCTTCGAGGTCGAACTGCGCGCGTTCGTCGTCTTCGGCGAGACGTTCGAAGTCCTCGTAAACGCTGTGTGCGCCGGAGTGGAGCGCGAACAGCGTGATGAAGATGTACTTGTAGCCGAGGTTGCCCAGTTCCTCGAAGGTGAGCGGGTCTTCCTCCTCCGACCACGCGAACGACGAGGAGTAGTT
>NZ_MEIH01000160.1:0-8336 GCF_001723155.1 Haladaptatus sp. W1 | reverse complement strand
AGACGCGAGGGTTCCCCGACGAACAGATACAGCGACCATCCATCTCCAACTAATCCCCTCCATCGACAAATGCCAAACCATACGACGGAAAACGCGATTCACGATTCGCCGACGACCGACCTCGACGACCCGACGTTCCACCTCGACGTCTTGGACGACCTCGTGTACCCGGCCGACTGCGACGGGTCGGTGCCGCTGGCGAGCGACCCGGACGACCGCTATCCCTACGCCTATCCGCGGGACATCGCCTGCATCACGAAGGCGTGGCTCGGCGCTGTCGAGGCTGATATCCGCCCCGACCGGTGCAAACAGCACATCCTCGACGCCGCTCGGTTCTTCCTCGATGCACAGGAAGAGGGCGGGCAGTGGCGACAGCGCTACGCGCTCGACGGCACCGACCGCGGAATTTACCGACAGGAGGACAACGTGGGACACGGCTTGCGAGTTCTCGCGCACGCCGTGTTCGCCCTCGATGCGACCGACGCACTGGCGACGGTCGGTGCCTCCTTCGGAGAGGGCGTCATCGACGCGGCCGCCCGCGCGGTCTCGCACGTCCGCGACGACCTCTTCGACCCGAACGCCCACCTCGTGGAGAGCACGACGAGCATCCACGAGGGCCGCATCGAGTCCGGCTACACCCTCTGGGTCAACTGCGTGTTCGTGTCCGCCCTCCGCGACATCGAACGGGCGCTTTCCATCCTCCCCGAGGAGTCCGCGGCCGTCGAGGACGACATCCACCGCTTCCGCTCGCACCTCGAAGGCGGCGTGAAACGCGCGTTCACGAGTCCGGCACAGGTGCCGCGACGCTACTCGCCGGAGGGCGACCTCGACACTCGTCCAGACGTGACGCTGTTCGCTCCCTTCTACTTCGACCTCGAAGACCTGTTCGACGACGCGCTTCACGAGGCCGCGAACCGAAGCGCGACCGCGCTTGAAGACCCCGAAATCGGCGGTATCCAGCGATTCATGGGCTTCTACCGCGACTTCGACGTCCACCAGCACGGCGGAAACGGACCGTGGTTGCAGTACACCGCGTGGCACGCCCAGTATCGGTTCGCCACCGGCGACCTCGACCGCGGAAACGACGTACTGGCGACGATTGCGCGCTACGCGAACGAGGAGGGGCACATCCCCGAACACCTCACGACCAGACGGCGGTTCGAGGCGTTCATGGAGAACGAGTGGGACACGGGACTCGACTACGAGAAGGAGTTCGACGAAGACGTCTTGCGCGACGTCTCGTTTGACTTCATCGCCGAGGAACTGGGTCACATGCGGGAGGCCTACCGCGATTTGGAAGTCCAGACGAAGGACCGCGACGTGGTTCGGTTCGCCATGCCGCTCGCGTGGTGCCACGCGGAGTATCTGACCGCACTCTTGACACGGGACGCGGCCGAAGCGTGACCATGAACGGGGCGGACCACCGATGACCCACGACCGAACCGACCGACCGTCACCACGAACCGTCGCGCTCGACTGCCTGCACGCGGGTATCGACGCCGCACGGCCGCGGCACGTCGTTCGTCGAGCGCTCTCCCGAGACGGGACGACGCTCACCGTCGCCGACGAGACGTTCGACCTCGACAACTTCTCGCGCGTCGTCGTCCTCGGCGGGGGGAACGCCGCCGGGGAGATGGCGGCCAGCCTCGAAGCCGTCCTCGGCGAGCGCCTGACCGACGGCATCGTGGTGACGGACACGCCCGCCGAGACGACCCGAATCGACGTTCGTCCCGGCGATCATCCCCTTCCGAGCGAACGCAACCGGGACGCGACCGGTGATATCCTCGCCGCTGCC
This sequence comes from Haladaptatus sp. W1, assembly GCF_001723155.1. Taxonomy (NCBI): domain Archaea; kingdom Methanobacteriati; phylum Methanobacteriota; class Halobacteria; order Halobacteriales; family Haladaptataceae; genus Haladaptatus; species Haladaptatus sp. W1. The sequence continues at coordinate 6,541 of NZ_MEIH01000160.1, read as the reverse complement.
CGCGACGCCGACACGGAGACGCTGGTGCTCGCGCCGATTTCGGGCGGCGGCAGCGCGCTTCTCTCCGCCCCCGCCGATGGCATTTCGCTCGACTCGTTTCGGACGGTCACGGACGGCCTGCTCCGCTCCGGTGCCGATATCCACGACATCAACACCGTCCGCCGCGCGCTGTCGAGCGTGAAGGACGGCGGTCTCGCCCGTGCCGCCGCTCCCGCCCGCGTCGTGGGACTGGTCGTCAGCGACGTCATCGGCGACGACCCGTCGGTCGTCGCCAGCGGGCCGACGTATCCGAGTCGGGCGACGCCCACGGACGCGAAGCGGGTCCTCGAAGAGAACCTCGATAGCGTTCCCGCGGACATCGAAACGGCGCTGCGCGAGCGGGAATCGACTCCAACCGGGAACGACGACCCCGACGCGTTCGCGCACGTGACCAACCGCGTCATCGCGGATAACTGGACGGCGCTCGACGCGGCGGCGGACCGGGCGCGGGACCTGGGCTACACCCCGCTCGTCCTCTCGTCCCGCGTCGGTGGCGAGGCGGCCGAGGTCGGCAGAACTCACGCCGCAATCGGCGTCGAGTGTGCCGCGACGGGGAATCCGCTCGACCCGCCCGCCGTCCTCCTCTCGGGCGGCGAAACGACCGTCACCGTCGATGGCGACGGGACCGGCGGGCCGAATCAGGAGTTCGCCCTCGCCGCGACGCGCGAACTCGACCGTCCCGGCATCGTCGTCGCCAGTATCGACACCGACGGCTTGGACGGGAGCACGGATGCCGCGGGTGCAATCGCGGACCACGAGACGATTCCGCCCGAGTCCCGCGACGACGCACGCGCCGCGTTGCGAAACCACGACGTGTATCCGTTCCTCGCCGCTCACGATGCGCTGGTCGAAACCGGCGAGACGGGAACCAACGTCAACGACTTGCGCGCCGTCGTCGTCGGGTCGGTAGACGAGAAGGGAACAGGAACGACGGACGACGCCGAACCATGAACCACAGGTACGGACTCAATCAGGCCGGATTTCCGTCGACGGACATCGAAACGACGTGCGAAGTCCTTGCCACCGCCGGATACCACGGCGTCGAACCGAACTATCGAGCCGACGGACTGCTGACGACGCGGGACGGCCGCGAGCGAACTCGGCGGGCCGCCGTCGAGCACGGCCTCGACGTCCCGGCCGTTTCGACCACGCTCCATTGGGAGTATCCCTTGTCGAGCGCCGACGAGGGAACCCGAAAACGCGGTATCGATATCGCGCGGGAGATGGTGGACGCTGCGGTGACGCTCGACGCCGAGGAGATACTCATCGTCCGGCGGTCATCTCCCCCGGCGCGGACTACGACGCCGACTACGACCGCGCGGTCGAATCGGTCCGCGAAATCGCGGGCTACGCGGCGGACGCCGACGTCGGCGTTGCGGTCGAGAACGTCCAGAACGATTTCCTGTACTCGCCGCGCGAGTTCGTCGAATTCCTCGAAGCCGTCGAGGACGCCGGACGGGTTTCGGCCTACTTCGACGTGGGCAACGGCTTCCGGTGGGGGCTTCCCGACCGCTGGATTCGCGGTCTCGCCGACTGGATTTCGAAGGTCCACATCAAGGATTGGCTGACGGACGCCCACCGACCGACGTACCCGCTGCAAGGGGACATCGACTGGGAAAGCGTCGTCGCCGCGCTTTCGGACGTCGGTTACGACGGGTGGATCTCCGCCGAGATTCCGGCGTACAACGCCGAACCGCACCGCATGCCCCCCGACGTGCTCGACACGATGCGGTACCTGTTCGAGTAGAAAAATGACGTTTTAACTGAACACCATGACACGCACAATCGTCGTAGACCCGCTGTTCGAGGACGTATGGCCGCTCGCAGCGGACCATCTGCACCGACGCTGGACCGACGACGGCACGCCCGTCGAGTTCGTTCGACTCTCCGAAACGAGGAAAACGAGATTGAGGGAGGCCGTCTCCGCGCCCGAATCCGTCGGGAAACTCGCCTCGCTCGGCGTCCGCGCTTCCGTCGCCGACCTCCGAGAATTCACGAACTTGACGGAGGCCTTCGTGATGACCGACTCCATGTACGGCGCGGACGAGGAGATAGCCGACTACCTCCGAGACCGAGGCGTGACGGTCCACGACCACACGAACGAGGGGTTCTGGAGCGAGTCGGTGTCCGAGTTCGGAATCGGACTGACCATCGACGCGCTCCGGCAAATTCCGCAGAAACACGCCGCGATGACCGAGACGCACGACCCGTGGGACCTCGACCAACTGGACAACGAGGTGCCCGGCGCACGCGGCCACCAGTTCGCGGACGACCCGAACTTCGTGAACGGAACCATCGCCGAAAAGCGCGTCCGGGTCGCGGGAATCGGCAACATTGGAAGTCGCTACGCCGCCGCGGCGAACCACCTCGGTGCCGACGTGGCCGCTTACGACCCGTTCGCCGACGAACCGTGTTTCCACAGCACGGGTACGCGGCAGGTGTACAGCATGGAGGAACTCGTGAGCGACGCCGACATCTTCGCCCCGACGATTCCGCTCACTCCCTCGACGGAAGGCGTCGTGACCGCGGACCACATCCGCGCGCTCCCGGAAGGGGCGATACTCGTCCTCGTCACGCGGGCCGGAATCTGCGATATGGACGCCGTTCGGGAACGCGTGCTCGCGGACGAAATCGTCCTCGCCGCGGACGTGTGGGACGAGGAACCGCTCCCCCTCGACGACCCGCTCCTCGGGCGTCACAACGTCGTTCACACCCCGCACATCGCGGGCCGGACGCGGGACGCGAACGAGCGATGGGCCGAACACCTCGCCGCTCACTTCGGTTCGCCATAATAGGTTCCCCACCGAACGATGTATCGCCATCCGACCGAGGACCATCCCTTTCAGTACATCCAACGAAATCCACGACCATGACCCTGAACTATCACGACCCACGACAGCTTCGCCACGAGATTCTCCGCGTTCTAAACTTCTACTACCCCGACTGCATCGATACCCGGTACGGCGGGTACGTCGCACAGCTCGACGAACGAGACGGCTTCGTCTACGACGGCCGGACGAAACACCTCGTGGCGACCGCACGAGCGGTCCACAACTTCAGCGTGGGCGCGCTCCTCGATGGTCCCGTCTGGTGCCGGACGGCCGCCGAACACGGTCTGTCCTTCCTCTCGAACCACCAGTGGGACGCCGAGAACGGCGGCTACGATTGGATACTCCGCGGCCGGGAAACCGCGGACGACACACGCTACTGTTACGGTCACGCCTTCGTCGTCCTCGCCAGCGCGCGCGCGCTCGAAGCCGGAATTCCGGGCGCGGAAGAGGAACTCCGACGCGCCGTCGAAACCATCGACCGGCACTTCTGGGAACCTGACCACGGACTGTACGCCGACCGCGCCGACGGTGCGTGGGACGACCTCGCCCCGTATCGCGGGCTGAACGCGAACATGCACACCTGCGAGGCCATGCTCGTCGCCCACGAGGTGACCGGGGACGCGCGCTACCTCGACCGCGCTTACTCCATCGCCGAGCGTCTCGTTCGGGACCTCGCGGCCGAAACGGACGGTCGTCTCTGGGAACACTACGATTCGGACTGGACGCACGATATGGGCTACAACGAGGACCAACCGGACCACCAGTTCCGCCCGTGGGGCTACCAACCCGGTCACCATCTGGAGTGGTCGAAGCTCTTGTCGCAACTCGCCGACGTCCGCGACGAGGCGTGGCTCCGAACGTCCGCCCGCGAACTGTTCGACCACGCGACCGAGATGGGTTGGGACGACGACCACGGCGGCTTCTACTACACCGTCGAGGATGACAGGTCCCCCGTCGTCGCGGACAAGTACGGCTGGGCGATAACCGAAGGCATCGGCGCGGCGGCGCTCCTCGGTCGGGACGACGAGGCGTATCTCTCGTGGTACGACCGCCTTTGGGAGTACGCCGAGACGACCTTCGTCAACCCGAAACACGGGAACTGGTTCGAGCGCCTGTCCCGAACGAACGAGCGCGACGACCCCAACCGCGGCACCGCTGTCGAACCCGGCTATCACCCCATCAGCAACGCGTTCGTCGCGATGGACGCGTTCTGACCCGCTTCGCCTTCGTGAATCCGGGATGACGGTTCGCGGAGTTCTGCGACGACACCTCGAATCTGCGAGTGGATTTATGCGTCTCGGCGACTAGTAGATGTGTATGCGTTCCATTCGCCTTACACGTGCATTGAGTCGCGCCCGTCACGCCGCCATCGGTGCCGCCATCGGCGGCGCAATCGGCGGGTTCATCAGTCGAAACGCGGCGAGCACCGGCGGCGCCATCGGTGCGTTCGTCGGCGCGATGGTCGGAGAGACGCGGGTGACCGCTCGCTCGCGCATCGATCGAGTCAGAGAACGGGGACAGAAACGCGCCGAACGGCCGAAACCCTGACCGCGCGTCCACCGACCCAAACGATTTCTATCGGACATCCCAACCGTCTACCATGGACGACGAAGACGGGAGTTCGCTGTCGCCCGAGGAGTTCGTCGAGTATTGTGAGACGCAGGCGGGCCTCCTCTCGGGTCGCGTCGAAACGATGGCGTCCGAAGCCGACGAACTGTTGGACGACATCGACGCGGAAATAGCGGAGATACGAACGCGTCTCGACGACAGCGGCTCGGAGGGAGACGACATCGACGCCGCGGCGGTCGCGGAACTGGAGACGGACCTCGACGAAACGCGGGCGGTCGTCGAGGCCAAGCGAGCGCAGATGGTTGCCTTTCGGGAGCTGGCCGACGGGTATGTCTCCCTCGCCGAGGACCTCCGGTCGGACGTGAACGACGGCCGGGAGGCGATGGAGCGCGTCATTCGGTTCGAAGCCGACGCCGACGCGCCGGTCTACTTCGATGACCGGAAGACGGTGTACGAGGCCGCCACGGAGGGGAACTCGGACGCGGAATAGCGTCTTCCGAGCGCATGGTTCATCCGACGAAACGTGGTCGAACAGTCGTTGGAAACGTCCAATCGGTTCAGTATTTTGTCTTTGCGCCTACGGCGTCAAACCCGTCTAGATGACCGAACTCACCGACCATGCACGGACCGTCGCCGAGGCGACGAACATTCCTTTGCCGTCGAACGAGACCGTCGCTGACTCGAACTCGGCAAACACAGGGGACACGCTGGCGTCCGGCTCGTCGTGTGAGTTAGTCGGGAATGCGGATTGTAACGGAGCGGAAAACATGCGGCAAAAGATAACTCCGAGTCCTCATGGGGAGGATAGGAGTAACGGCTGTGTGGCACAGCCATCGGTACACTTGTTCGATTCAGAGCGTGGGGTGTTCGCCCCGCGAGAACAAGCCGTGTCGTAGACCGGCAAATATCCCACCTGCGGGACGGGAAGCCCCGTCGTTTACGACGGGGAGGATGTCACCGTTCGCCGACGTGTTCCCGACTCGTCGTCGGCCACAGGTGGCGAACCTCGTCGAACCCCGGTGCGCCGTCGAATATCCAGACGACCAGCGCGATTCCCGCGAGCGCGAATTGGAGGAGGACGAACGGGGTTGGATCGAAGTTGGCGAAGTGAGCGAGGAAACTCTGCTGTGTATCGTAGGTTGGCAGCGGGAGGAGGGGCCACAGCAGGAAACTCATATCCCCAAAGCTGCCCTCCAATAGCGGTTTCACGGAATCCATGGCGAGGTGGCTCAGGTAGCCGATGGCGAACGCGCCCAGCGGCAGGCGTTTATCGTATCGTCGCGCGCCGACCCAGAGGGCGGCGAGCAGGAGTCCGGCGGTGAAGACCGAGTGGGTCAACGAGCGACCGGTCGGGAGCAAGGCAAACGTCCACGCGAGCGGTTTGTCTATCAGGTCGGGAAACTGCGTGCCGACGGCGACGGTCACCGCGCCGACCGCCGACGGCGGTCGGTTCCGGTATCGACACCACAGTGAGTAGCAGAGGTAGCCGACAGCGAGGTGTCCCCAGGGCCACATACACTCTCATTTCTCGGACACGATGGTAGGTATTTCGACTTCGAGAGCAACCCACCGGATACCGAAGACCGATACTTTGGTAAGTCCGGTCTCCATGGTTAATTGTAGATGTCGACCCAACGCCGCCAACGATTTATCCATGGACAACTCGCGTGGATGCTCGCCTCCATCCTCGCACTGGCGGCGTTGGGGTCCCTCACGCTGGAACTGTTTTTTGTCCTCTCGCTCATCGGACTGCTCGTCATCGTCGAACTCACCGCACCGTTCAACGTGACGCCACGGTGGCGACGACGGCTGAAGTGGTTCATCGCGCTCGGGCTGGTCGTCTTCGGTATCATCGTCGTCCGACGAATTCTCGCGATTCTCCCGCCGGGGGTGTTCTGAGCGTGAAACGGCCGACCGACTACCCGACGCCGACGCTCGTCCTCGGGGCGCTCGTCCTCGTCGTCGTGGTCGTCCTCGTCGTCGCCTCGTCCACGTCGAGCGCTTCGTTCGGCGCGTACAACGGCGCGTGGGACGGAACGAGCAAGCTTCGCGGCATCGCGACGGATCGCGGAGCGGAGCCGCTGGTCGCCCACGACACCGCC
>NZ_MEIH01000159.1:0-6180 GCF_001723155.1 Haladaptatus sp. W1 | reverse complement strand
ACGGCGTGTCGGCGTTTTCGACCCGGAGATAGACGTGTTCGCACTGGAAGCGCGCGCTCCGGTTGGTCGTGAACGCGCCCGGCGTCAGGCCGGATTCACAGCCGATTTGTGCGCCGTTGCAGACGCCGAGGACGGGAACGCCCGACTCCGCCGCCTCGCGGACCTGCGCCATGATGGGCGAGTTGGCGGCGATGGCCCCTGCGCGGAGGTAATCGCCGTACGAGAATCCGCCCGGCAACATCACGCCGGTCGTGTCCTCGGGCAGGTCGTCCTCGTGCCAGACGAGTTCGGCGTCGATCCCGAGGTGGGAGAGCGCGCGCACCGCGTCGCGGTCGCAGTTGCTCCCGCCGAACTGGACGATTGCGACCGTCATCGCTCCTCGACCGCGACCGTGTAGTCGTGAATCGTCGGATTGGCGAGCAGGCGCTCTGCCATCTCACCGGCGCGCTCCTCCGCGTCCGCGGACGACTCGGCGTCGAGGTCGATTTCGAACACGTCCGCAGAGCGGAGCGAGTCCAGTTCGAAGCCGAGTCGTTCGAGCGCGCCTCGCGTCGTTTCGGCCTCCGGGTCGAGGACGCCCCCTTTCAACCGAACCGTCACCGTCGCGGTGTAAGCAGTCATCGGTTGACCGTGCGCGTCCGTGTTCAAAAGCTCTTTTGGAACGAAGTCGTTGTGCACGTTCGTGTAGTTCTAACGGGAGAGCGTCACCCCACGACCAGCGGCCGACGCCGTTCGTCCTCGTTTTCGCTCCGCCTGTTTCGGTTCACGCCGTGGTTGTCGCCGGGCGGTATTCGAGTAGGCGCACCCTGCTACTTGTCAACGCGGACGGGAAATTTTGCACCGTCACAAACGCTTTTGCCACCCTGACCCGATACGTTTCTTCCATGGCCGTACCTCGTAACCGGCAGGTGAAGCGATGAACCACCGAGAGCTGACCGAAATCACCGTCGTCGGGACGACGATACCGGACTCGTCGCCCGCGTCACGACCCTCCTCTTCGAGCGCGGAATCAACATCGAGGACGTGGACCAAGCCGTCCGCGAAGGCGTCTTCCGCATGACGATACTCGTCGAGACGAGCGAGATGTCCGTGAGCAAGCACCGACTCCGGCGCGACCTCGCCGAACTCGGCGACGACCTCAACGTGGACGTTCGCGTCCGCTTCCCGTCGGAACGCGACTCACGACAGGTCGCCGTGCTCGTCACCAAGGAGTCGCACTGTCTCCGGCGGCTCCTCGACGAGCGCAACGAATTCGACGCCGAAATCGGGGTCGTCATCGGGAACCACGACGACCTCGAACCGGTCGCGAAGGAACACGGCATCCCGTTCCACGACGTCGGCGACGAACGCGGCGTTCACGACGAGGAGCGACTCCTCTCTCTGTTGGACGACTACGACGTCGACCTCGTGGTCCTCGCGCGGTTCATGCGCATCCTCAGCCCCAACGTCGTCTTCCGGTACGAGGGGCGTATCATCAACATCCACCCGAGCCTGCTTCCCGCCTTCCCCGGCGCGAAGGCGTACCGGCAGGCGAAGGAAGCGGGCGCGCGAATCGCGGGCGTCACCGCCCACTACGTGACGACCGACTTGGACCAAGGTCCCATCGTCACCCAGCGGGCGTTCAACGTGCCGGACGGCGCGAGCGTCGACGAACTACGCGAGCGAGGCCAACCGCTCGAAGCCGACGCCCTGCTCGAAGCCGTGCGCCTGCACCTGAACGACGACGTGGAGATTCGCCGCGGTCGGACCGAACTCCGCGACGGCGGAGACGAAACCTACCACCTCGGCATGCCGGATGAACTCGACGACGTGACGCCCGACGGACCCGTCGATGGGACGATTACCGTGGGCAAATCGGACGACTGACCTACTGATTTTAGTCCTCGGGGTCGAGTTTTCGCGCCAGGACGAAACAGGTGTCGCCACCTAAAACGTCGTTGACGGTCTGTCGCCAGAGAACGTCGAACCCCGCGTTTTCGAGTGTCGTGACGCTCTCGTCCGGGGACGGGACGCTCCAGTGCATCTCGACGCCGGTGCCGAGCCAATCGTCGTTGCTCCCTTCCCACGCCGTGGAGCCGACCGTAAGCAGGAGGTAGCCACCCGGACGCAACAGGCGATAGAACTCGCTCGCCACGTCGGGATGCTCGTCGGTCGGCACGTGGATCACCGAGTGATACGCACAGATTCCGTCGAACGCCTCGTCCGTCAGACCGAGCGCGGTCATATCGGCCTGACAGAATTGCCCCTCGGGGACGTTCTCGCGGGCGCGGGCGACCTGTTCGCGGGAGAAATCGACGCCGACGAGGTTCGTGTGAGTCGCCAACAGTTCTGCGATGGGACGGCCCGCGCCGCATCCGGCGTCGAGGACACGGGCGTCGTCGGGGAGATGGCCGTGGAACTCCGCCAAGAGGGCGATGTCCTCGCTCTCCTCGTCGCTGCCGTTTCGCTCGGCGAGGTAGTCATCCGCGATTCGGTCGTAGGCGCGACGAACGTCGTTTCTCTCGTGGGGCATGGGTCGGAACGGTGAAACCGTACTGTCGTTCCATGGTTCGGTCTCGTATAAAAAGGTTCGCCGACGGCATTCGTGCCGTCGTTTCGAAAGTCCGCGTTACAGGTTCTTGATGGCCATCACCGCGTCCTCCAGCGACGGCGCGTCGAACAGGTCCCTATCGACGTAGGCGTTCGTTCCCGCGGTGTAGAGGTCGCGGGCGGCGGTGATAACGTCGTCCGGCAAGGGTTGCGGTTGGACCGAGCACAGCGATTTCCAGTCGGCCACGTCGCGCTCTTTCGCCTCGACCTTGGCGTCTCGAACCGCGTCAACCCACTCGGTCTGCTCGCGCTTGTGGTACTGGCGGATGGACTCCTTGCTGACCTGCTGGCCGTGGAAGGTGAATCGGTTCTCGTCGAAGGTTCCAACCACGTCGGCGACGCGAATTTCGCCGTCGTAGTAGAGACACTCGATTTTGCCGTCCTCGTGGGTGAGGTCCGCTTTCGCGGCCTGCCGGGTAACGAAGTCGTTCACCTCGTGAGCGATTCGTTCCAGTTCGTCCACGTCGGCCTTTCCGGCGATTTCGTCGGCTTCGCTCCGCGAGAGGTATCGGTCGCTCTCCTCGAATTTGGTCGAAAACTCGACGGCAGGTTCTTCGAGTTGAACGGCCCCGTCGGGCCACTCCGGGAAGTCGAGTCCGTGGTCTTCCGGGTCGGTCCGTCGTCGAAGGCTCGACCCGACCGGCACGCTGTTGCGGAAGACGATTTCCAACGGGATGAGGTAGTTGTCGTCCGCGCCGCTATGAAAGAGGTCGTAGTCGTAGTCGCGCCCCTCGTGCGGCAGGTTCGGAACCTGCGTGAGGTCGATGGCCATCTCGGTCGGCGGTTCGGTGACGTCCGAGAGGGGGACGACCTCGCCGTCGGAAACGACGCCGCGGTAGTGGGTCGGGATACCTTCCTCTTCCAGTCGTTCGAAGTTGAACGCGCCCATCGTACAGAGGCTGGCACCCTTGGCGGGAATCGTATCGGGCATCTTGCCCCAATCGAACACCGAGTAGTCGTCCGTGAACACGAACGACCCGCGCCCGAGCGAGTCCGGCGTCGGTTCGCGTTCGACCCGGAACTCCTTCACACTCGTCATGGTGTTGGGTCGGCCGCCCCCGACTAAGTAGTTTCCATCTTCGTGCTGAACTGCACCGACATGTGGCCGAAAGATGTACATATGTATGCGATATGGACTGCCGTGACCCGGCGATTTTTGGGGGTCCGACGGGATTGATGGGGCATGACTAACGTGCGCGCGGAGAGCAACGTACCTCGGGAGGGGTTCGGGTTCGAACACGTACCCGAAACCGACCAATCGTTCGAGAACGCGCTGGAACGGGCGCGAAACGGCGACCGATTGACGGTCGCCGACGGCGTGGAACTGCTAACGACCGGCACCGGCCGTCCCGGCATCGACATCACCCGAAAGGAGCGCGTGCTGGAAGCCGCAGACCGGCGGCGCGAGGAGGTCGTCGGGGACCGCGTGACCTTCGTCGCCAACCTGAACAACAACGTCACGACGGCGTGCAACACGGGGTGTCTCTTCTGTAACTTCAAGAACACCGCCCAGAACTTCGAGGTCGGTTCGGATGAGGAGCACGGCGGATTCACGAAAACGCCCGAGGAGTCACGCGAAATCGTCGCCGACGCGCGCGAACGAGGGATTTACGAAGTGACGTCCGTCAGCGGCCTGCATCCCGGAATGGCGCTGGACGACGACCACCTCGAACTCCTCGAAGCGAGCGAACGGGGCGACCTGAACTACAAATCGCCGGACGAGTACACGATCGACCCCGCGACGTACACCGAGCAGATACGCGCGATGAGCCTCCCCGGAATCCACGTCCACTCGATGACGCCCGAGGAGGCCTACCACGCCCGCCGCGGCACTGACTGGAGCTACGAGGACGTCTTTCGAAAGCTGAAGGCCGCCGGACTCGACAGCGTTCCGGGCACCGCCGCGGAGATTCTGGTGGACGAGGTGCGCGGCGTCATCTGTCCCGGAAAAATCGGCACGGACGAGTGGATGGAGGCGATGGAGGCCGCCGCGAACGTCGGCCTCGACACCACGGCGACCATCATGTACGGCCACGTGGAAAACGAGATGCACCGCGTCCTCCATCTGGAGCGACTCCGGGAGCTACAGGACCGAACCGGCGCGATAACGGAGTTTGTCCCGCTCTCGTTCGTCCACCAGAACACGCCGCTGTACGAGCGCGGCATGGTCGAAAACGGCGCGAGCACCCACGAGGACGAACTGCTCATCGCCGTTTCCCGCCTGTTTCTGGACAACATCGACAACATCCAATCGTCGTGGGTGAAGTACGGCGACGAACAGGGGTTGAAGATGCTCTCGTGTGGCGCGAACGACTTCATGGGCACCATCCTCTCGGAGGAAATCACGAAGCGGGCGGGCGGGCAGTTCGGCGAGTTCCGCTCGTTCGAGGAGTACGTCGAGATGATAACCGCCATCGGCCGCGTCCCGGCGGAGCGTTCGACCGACTATCGCCAAATCCGTGAAATCGACCCCGACGACCCGCCGTTCGGCCCTACCCTCGGGCCGTGCGCCGACGGAACGCCGCTGCTCGACTGACGAACCGAACGGGATTCGGGTGCGGAGTACGACGGCGACGCGACCGCTCGGAAACGACGATTACGGGTAGTCCATCGCGGAACGGTACCGTTCCCCGGCCTCGTCGTCGGCGTCGAGCGCCGCTCGAATCGGGTCTGAAACCCGACCTTCGTTCACGAACCGCTCGTAAACGGGGAGGCGCTCGCGGAGCGGAACGCCCGCCGACTCCGCGATGTCCTCCAGTTCGCGCAAGGCGGGCCACGCGTAGTCCGGGTTGATGTAGTCGTCCGTCACGGGCGAGACGCCGCCCAAATCGTCCACGCCGCAATCAAGCAGGTCGCGCGTCGGCGAGAGGTTCGGCGGCACCTGCACCGACACCTCGTCGGGAAGCGCCACCCGCGCCATCGCCACGACGCGGCGCATCGTCTCGACCGACGGCCGCTCGAATCGGGACCGTTCGTTCGGCACCACGTTCTGGACGATGACCTCCTGTACGTGGTCGTATCGGTCGTGCAGTTCACGAATCGCCAGCAGGCTTTCCGCTCTGTCCCGCCAGTCCTCGCCGATACCGACGAGCAGTCCGGTCGTGAACGGCACATCGAGTTCGCCCGCGTTCCGAATGGTGGCGAGGCGCTGGCCCGGACTCTTCCGCCGCGGCCCCGCGTGGGCGTCCACGTCCGCCGTCGTCTCCAGCATCACGCCCATGCTCGCGTTCACGTCCGCGACGAGTTCCATCTGCTCGCGCGTCTGGTCGCCCGGATTCGAGTGCGGGAGCAGTCCCTCCTCCAGCGCGATTTCACACACCTCGCGGAGGTACGAGTGAATCGAGTCGTGACCCCAGTCGGCCAACTGCTCGTGAACCCGCGTGTACCGCTCGTCGGGGTCGTCGCCGAAGGTGAACAGCGCCTCGGTACACCCCGCGTCAGCGCCTGTTCGAAGCATCTCCCGGACTTCCTCGGGAGAGAGTAGGGAGGCCTCGCCCGGCGCGTCGAAGTACGTGCAGTAGGTGCAGGTGTACCGACACGCCGTCGTCAGCGGAACGAAGACGTTCCTCGCGTAGGTCAGCGCGTCGGCGG
>NZ_MEIH01000158.1:0-2958 GCF_001723155.1 Haladaptatus sp. W1 | reverse complement strand
CCGTCCACCGCCCAGCAGTTCTACGGCCGCTGGGCGCGACTCTACGACCTGCTCGCAGTAGCGACCCCCGGCCTCTCCCGACTCCGGAGTCGAGTCGTGGACGAACTCCGACTTTCGCCCGGTGATACCGTGGTCGAGATGGGGTGTGGAACTGGGGCGAACTTCCCGCACCTCCGGCGGCGCGTCGGTTCCGAGGGCAGGGTCATCGGCGTCGATTTCACCCGCGGAATGCTCGAACAGGCGCGGGACAGAATCGACCGCGAGGGGTGGAAGAACGTCCACATCGTGCAGGCCGACGCCGCCACGTTCTCGCTCCCCGAGGATGTGGACGCCGTGCTCGCCACGTTCGTCATCGGCATGCTGGACGATCCCTACGGCACCGTTTCCCGGTGGCTGGACGGCATCCGTCCGGGCGGGGGTCTCGCCCTACTCGACGCCGGGCAGAGTTCGCGTGCCTACTCGTGGCCGGTGAATCAGGCCTTCCGCGGCCTCGTCCTCGCCTCGACGCCCGGCGGGACGAGCGGATTCGAAAAACCGCCGTGGTACGTGCTGGACGAACGAATCGCTGAATCGCGGCGGGCGTTGTCGGAGCGGACTGTTGCGATGAACGACAGCGAACACGCGCTGGGGGTCGTTCGGATTACCGGCGGACGGGTGACAGAGTAACCCCGTAACGCAGTTTTCAGTCGTCCGCCGGCGACGGACTGCTCACCATCTCAACCGTTCCGCTGACCTCCAATTCGTCCAGCGCGACCTGTGCGGCGCGCTTGCCCGACAGCAACATCGCGCCGAACGTCGGTCCCATCCGGGTGAGGCCGTACGTCGTCGCGGTGGCGAGGCCGGTCGAGACGAGACCGTCGTGAACTTTGCCCGCGTGTTCGACCACCTCGTCTTCGCTCTTTGCGACCCACATGGAGTCGTGACCGGGCGAGTCGTGGCCGGGCGCGCCGTACTCCCCGTCTCCCGACGTGTCCATGCCCGTGTTGTGCTCGCGCGCGTGGCGAAGGCCGGGTGCGTCGAGCACGCCGCGCTCTTGGAGTTTCGAGACGACGACCGCTTCGTGGCCCGTGGCGTCGATAACGAGGTCGGATTCGACCGCGATGGGGTCCACGCAGGTGAGTCCCCGCGGTAGGGCGTGGACCGGCGTCCAGTTCATGACGATGCCGCCGACGTGGTGGCCCTCGCGAACCACGACGTCGGTGAACTCGGTCATATTCTGCATCTTCGTGCCAGCGGCACAGGCCGACTCGATGAGCGCGGAACAGGCGTGCGGGCCGTTTGCGACGTACAGTCCGTCGGCCTCGTCCGATTCCTCGTAGGGGACGCCGAGGTCGTCGAGGACGGCCTGCGACGGGTCGCGGACCGTCACCTTGTTCATCAGGAATCCGCCGAGCCAGAACCCGCCGCCGAGGTAGTTGTTCTTCTCCACGACCATGGTCTCGACGCCGCGCTCGGCGAGTTCCTTCGCCGCGACCAACCCGGACGGGCCGCCGCCGACGATGATGACGTCCGTTTCCGAGAACTCGGTGAACTCGTCGCTCCACGCGGTGCCAATCGCTCGCGTCACTTCCGCCTCGCTCACGTCCGCAAAGCCATCGAATGCTTGCATACCACTCAGTGATATCACTAAGTTGTTGAAAAGGGTTTTCCTCCGTCGGTGACACGTGGCCGTCGCTATCGGATCGACTCGACTTTTGTCGAAAAACCTCGGTTTAGTGGCGTCTCGCGTCGATTTCGGACACGGAGAGAACCGCTCAGTCGTAGGTCGGCACGCGCCCGGATTCGTCGCTGCCGTCCACCAGCGGCAGGGACACCAGTTCCGCGCCGACGTCCTCACCATCGACGCGGACGGTCAGTCTCGACCCGATTTCCACGTCGTAGTCCACCAGCGCCATCGCGGCCGGTTCCCCGCGCGACGGACTCTCGATTCCGCGGGTGATTTCGCCGACGACTTCATCGCCCGCGAAGACCGCCGCGCCCGCTTCCGGTACGGATTCGGGGAGCAGTCCCGCGAGTCTCCGACTCGGTTGCCCGCGGTTTTCGACGCGCGAGACGACTTCCTGGCCGACGTAACACCCCTTCTCGAAGTCGAGGGCGTTTCGGAGGCCGAGCACGTTCGGAATTTCGCCCCGTAGTTCGTACTCGAACAGCGGCGTTCCGGCTTCGAGCGTCAACGACTCCCACGTCACCCGGCCGAAGGGAGCGGCGTTCATCCCTCGCGTGACGAGGGCGTCGAAGACGAGTTCGACGTTCGGCCGTTCGCGTCCGATTTCGTCCGCCGTCTCGTCCGTCGTGCAGACCACTTCGTAACCCTCCTCGCCCGTCGGCGCGTCGGTTCGAATGACCGTGACGCCCACGTCGGCCATCTTCCCGCGGATGAACGAGAGCTGTTCGTCCGGGGTGCTCGCGCCGTTCAGCACGCTGGCGACCTTTTCGGTGGCGTACGGCCCGTGGACGCCGAAGACGGCGAAGCGCTCGGTCGCGACGGAAATTTCTACGTCCTGAATGAACACCTTCTCTCGCCACTCCTCGCTTCCTCCCCTGCCGGTTCACGCTGCTTTTTGTCTCCTGCCGAACACCACCCGGTATGCAAGTCGGCACCGCGGAATCTGCGCCCGGCGAACTCGTCACCGGATGGTTGGACGTCACCGACCTTCCGACAGGAACGCCCGAACGCCTCCCCGTCCTCATCGCGGAGGGGGAGGAGGACGGCCCGACGCTTTGGATTACGGCGTCGATTCACGGCAACGAGGTGACCGCCCTCGCCACCGCGCAGGACGTTATGCATGAGGAGTTGGCGTCGAAGATTCGCGGGACGGTCGTCTGTCTCCCAAATTTGAATCCCGCCGGACTCCGCCGGACGACCCGCGCCTCCTACTACCACGGTGACGATCCGAATCGCTATTTCCCCGACCCGGACGCGGACGGGGTCGCGTCCCGCGCGCGTGCAGGAACTCA
>NZ_MEIH01000157.1:0-2834 GCF_001723155.1 Haladaptatus sp. W1 | reverse complement strand
TCTCCGGCGGTGCCCTATTCGGCAGTTTCGCCGCTCGAACCCTCGCCCCCGCATTCGGCATCGGGTCGCCGAACCTGTTGCTTGTGTCGCTGGTCGGTGCCCTCCTCGGCGGCCTCATCGGGAGTCGGGTGGCCCACTCCGCCCAACGGTTCGCCATCGTCGGGGGGAGCGCCCTCGCCGCCGCCTCGGCGGCGTACGCGTCGTTCGGGTCGGGTGGAGTCGAAACGATTGCCCTCCCGATGCTCGACGGGGCCGCAGACCCGCTCGTCGGGTCGCTTCTCGTCGGCGGCGTCACGGGGATTCTCGTCTGGCGGTTCTACCTGCCGTTCCTGACCGTCGTGACGAGCCTCCTCGGGGCAACCATCCTCCAACAACTCGCGCGCCAGTGGGGGAACGTCCTCCCGGTGTTTCAGGCAGACGTGTGGGCGATGCTCGGGACGAACGAGGTGTTCTGGCTCCTTCTCGTCGGGTCGGGCGTCCTGATCCAGTATCGCCGCCATCGCCGCCTGAAATCCCACGTTCGGTTGCGGCGGCTCTCCCCCGGACGGTCGCGGTGAATCGACTTTTATTCCCGTATTAGTACTGTTCGACGATTTTCAGTTCATCGCACTGTCGGACACCACAAAGCTTTCACCAGATGTGATGGAAACTATTTGTGAATCCACATGTCCCCCTGGTTGGTCACCTACACGTTCAGAGATGGGAGCACCGTCCGCCGCACCCTCGATGCTCCGACGATAGACGACGCGTACGAAGCGTCCACCCTCCCGAAGACTATCGGCGACCGCGTTCTCGACGGGATAACCATCGAGAACGAGCGCAGCGATCCGACGGCCACCGCACGTCGATACGGTTCGGCGAAGAGGAGCGAGGTACGGAACCCACGCCGCAACCGCGGATGGCGGAGTCCGGCGAGCGCGTGCGGAAAGTCGCGGGGGATACGTCGTAAGCGACCCGTCCACGTGGACGGGTCGCTGAAGATATCATTCGAAACGAACCGGTAGGTCAACCGCCCCAATACGACGAATGACTCCTTTCGGACACTATCGATTCTGGCGTCTCGAATTCGAATGATTCTCCACCGACATCCACGAGGAACGCGCACCTACTCCACGTCCTCGAACGCTTTCAACACGACCTTGCTCAGCGACGGGTGGATGTGAATCGTCTCGGTCACGTCGCCGACGGTCCCGGACCCGCTCGCCAGCGCGAGAAGGACCTCGTGAATCAGCGTCGAGGCGTCGGTACCGATGATGTGACAACCGAGAACGGCCCCGTCAGGGTCGGCGAGCACCTTGACGAAGCCGTCCCGGTCCTTGAGCGCGTTACCCCATCACCGTCTCCCGGTAGTCACATCGACCGACGGCGTACTCCCGCCCAGCATCCGCCAACTCTTGTTCCGTTTTTCCCGTTCCGGCAATCTGCGGTGACGTGAAAATCGCGTGGCCCATGCTCGTATACTCGACCGCCTCTCGCTCTCCGTCGAGGGCGTTTTCACGACGTACTTCGTCTCGTGGTCGGCGGCGTGTTTGAACTCGTAGGTCCCGATGACGTCACCCTGCGCCCAGACGTGTTCCGCGCTCGTCTCCAGAAACTCGTTCGTCTCGACGTAGCCGCGGTCGGAGACCGTTCCCGTCGAGGACCTCGTATCGGGCGACCGCGTTCTCGTCCGACCGGGCGAACGTGTTCCGGTGGACGGGACCGTTGTCGACGGCAGCGCCGCCATCGACGAGTCGCTCATCACGGGCGAGTCGATTCCCAAGACGCGACGTTCCGGCGACCCCGTGCTCGGCGGCACCATCGCGTCCGACAACCCCATCGTCGTCGAAGTCGGTACCGACGCGACCAGCACGCTCGACCGACTCGTCGAACGGTTGTGGCAGATTCAGAGTTCGCGGTCGGGAATTCAGCGACTCGCGGACAAACTGGCGACCCTCTTCGTCCCGACGGTGCTCGTCCTCGCGGTGGTCACGACGGGCTACCACCTCGTCACAGGTTCGACGGTCGCCACCGCCCTCCTCACCGGTCTCACCGTGCTCATCGTCTCGTGTCCCTGTGCGCTGGGGCTGGCGACGCCGCTGGCGGTCGCGTCGGGTATCCGGGAGGCGGCCGACCGGGGAATCGTAGTCGCTTCTGACGCCGTATTTGAGTCTGTCCCCGACGCCGATGTCGTGGTCTTCGACAAGACCGGCACGCTCACCCGATGGCGCGATGACCGTCCGGGATATCGTGGTCAACGATGACGCCGACGACACCGACGCCGACGCGGTACTCGCTCGTGCGGGCGCGCTCGAACGCTTTTCCGCTCACCCCATCGCGGCGGCCATCGCGGACGCGGCCGAGGAAACCCTCGACGCCGAAGACGTCGAGACGCACGACAGAGGCGTGACCGGCGTCGTAGACGGCGAGCAGGTCGTCGTCGGCCACCCGAGCCTCGTGGAGTCTCGTGGCGTTGCCCTCACATTGTCGGACGAATCGACGATGGCCGACGCCCGCAATGCGGGTCGCGTTCCAGTCGTCGTCGCGTGGGGTGGCCGCGTCCGCGGCGTCATCGTCGTCGGAGACACTCCACGACCCGAGTGGGAGACGGCCGTCGCGGCTATCGGCGGCGACCGCGACGTGGTGATACTCACGGGCGACGACGAGCGTGCCGTCTCCCGATTCCGCGCCGACCCGAACGTCTCGGAGGTGTTCGCGGGCGTTCCCCCGCAGGCCAAGCGGGAGACCATCGAACGCCTGAAATCTCGGGGGACGGTGGCGATGGTCGGCGACGGGAGCAACGACGCGCTGGCGCTCGCGGCGGCCGACATCGGCATCGCGCTCGGAAGCGGCAC
>NZ_MEIH01000156.1:0-10460 GCF_001723155.1 Haladaptatus sp. W1 | reverse complement strand
GATACTGTGGTATACTGTCAAACCTCGCTTAGTTTCCGAATGTAAGACATTGAACAACCGCAATTCACATTCATTTCGTGACCTTCCGACATCGATTGTTTTGGAACCGCTATTGTTTTAATCTATCACTTCTGACCGCTCTGATTTCTTCAGGTGTCGCTCAGCCGACCCGCGCGCCGCATGAGTACGTCCTGTGTAGCCACCGTCGGTTCGTCGCCGGGTCCCCGTTGGCGGTAACTGCCGTCCGACTCCATCACCCAGCAGTTCCGATTGTCGGCCAACATCGTTTCGAGAATCATCGACAGTTCCTCCCGAAGCGCCGGGTTCGTCACCGGTGTGATGGTTTCCACGCGTTTGTCGAGGTTCCTCGTCATCCAATCGGCGGACCCGATGAAGTACCGCGGGTCGCCGTCGTTGCCGAAGTAGAAGATTCTGGAATGTTCGAGGAACCGCCCGACGACGCTGTAGACGTCCACCGTTTCGCTCACCCCTTCGATGCCGGGACGAAGCCGACAGATGTCCCGAACGATGAGGTCGATATCGACGCCGTCCATCGCCGCTCGGTAGAGTTCTTCGACGATAGCCGGGTCTTCGAGCGAGTTCATCTTGGCGACGATGCGTCCCTCCTTCCCCTCGCGCGCCAACGCCGCCTCGGTGCGTATCATCTCGGTGAACCGCTCGCGCATGTTCCCCGGCGCGATGAGCAGTTTTCGGTACTTCTCGTGGCGGGTGTGGCCGGTGAAGTAGTTGAACAGGTCGCTCCGGTCTTGCCCGATTTCGCGGTCCGCGGTCAGTAGTCCGAGGTCAGTGTACGTCTTCGCCGTCTCCGAGTGGTAGTTTCCGGTGGCGACGTGGGAGTACAATTGCACGCCGTCCTCCTCCTCGCGGACGACGAGCGCGGTCTTGCTGTGGGTCTTGTAGCCGATGGTCCCGTACGCGACGTGGATGCCTTCCTCCTCCAATTTCTTGCCCCACTCCATGTTGTTTTCCTCGTCGAACCGCGCCTTGAGTTCGACCATCACCGCGACCTGTTTTCCGTTCCTCGCCGCCTCGATGAGGCTCTCGACGACCTTCGAATCGCTCGCGGTCCGATAGATGGAGAGTTTGATGGCGAGCACGTCGGGGTCCGTCGCGGCCTGCCGCAGGAACTTCTGGACCGTCTCCTCGAAGGAGTGATACGGGTGATGGACGAGCACGTCGTTGCGTCGAATCTCCTCGAACACGTCCACGGATTCGTCGGGGGTCCCGCCGGAGAGACGGGGATGGGGCTGTGGCGTCCACGGAGCGGTTTTCAGGTCGGGTCGGTCACAGTCCGTTAGGTCCATGAAATCCCGGAAGTCGAGCGGTTCGGGGAGGCAGAACACCTCGCGTTCGTCCACGCCGAGTTGTTCGACCAGCAACTCCCGAACCTCGTCGGGCATCCCCTCCTCGATTTCGAGGCGGACGACGGTGGCGAACCGACGTTCGCGGAGCACCGACTCTATCATGTCGATGAGGTCCTCCGCGACTTCCTCGTCCTTTCCGACCTCCGCGTTTCGGGTGACGCGGAACGTGGAGTGGTCGATGATCTCCGTGCCCGGAAAGAGGAGGTCGAGGTTGGCCCGGATGACGTCCTCCAGCAGGACGTATCGCGTCTCGTCGCCTATTCGGACGAGACGCGGCCGGTTTTTCGGAATCTTCACGCGCGAAAAGGTCGTCTCCGACTCGTCGTCCTTCCGAGTCAGCACCGCCAACGAGAGGCTCAGGTTCGAGATGAACGGAAACGGATGGGCCGGGTCGAACGTCAGCGGCGTGAGCGTGGGAAGGACGGACGCCTCGAAATACGCGCGCAGGTCGTCTCGCTCCGCGGACGACAGGGCGTCGTACGATACGATTTCGATACCCGCGGCCGCCAGTTCGTCGTGAATCACGTCCCGATAACAGGCCGACTGCTGGCAGAACATCTCCCGCGTCACGTCGAGAATTTCGTCCCACTGTTCCCGCGGTGTCCGCCCGTCGGGCGACAGTTCGGTCACGTCGGCCGCCATCTGCTGTTTCAGGCCGCCGACCCGCTTGCGGAAGAACTCGTCCATGTTCGTCGTGAAGATGGCGAGGAACTTCACGCGCTCCAGCAACGGGTTGCGCTCGTCCATCGCTTCGTGGAGCACCCGCTTTTGAAATTCGAGTTGGCTCAACTCTCGGTTCAGGTAGTACTCGGAATCCGTTAGGTCAATGGCCGCGTTTTCGGACGTCGTTTCCTCGTCATCGTCGTCCGGTAACTCGTGTTGTGGCATGGCTGGTCGCGGAGGGCGATTTTCTGGGACCGAGGAGCGGGTTCGAGGGTTCAGTGAGGCCGAGGGGTGACGATGGAGTCGTCGCTTCTGTTCTTGCCAGTTCTTTGGGACGGCTTGGTGACGAACTCGTCAGCGCGATACTCGTACGCCGTGAGCGTCCCGCCGTAGACACACCCCGTGTCCAACCCGACGGCCCACTCCCGTTCGACCGGCCGTTCGAGGACGGTGTGACCGAAGAACACCCGTCGCGGCCCGTCGTACTCCTCGAACCAGAACGGTCGGTCGTAGCTTCCGTCCGGGTCCAGCGAGCGCGTCGTTTCGAGGTCGTCGATTGAGTGTTCCGAAAGCGGCTTTCGCGGGTCCACGCCGCCGTGAACGACGAGCGCGTCGTCCCACGAAATCGCCGCCGGAAGGCTCCGAACGTACTCGATTTCGGCCTCCCCGAACTCGTCCAGTTCGACGTCCCCGTCGAGGAGTTTCTGCTCGTTGTTTCCGCGAACCGAGCGGAAGTTGTCGTTCTCCCGAACCAACTCGACGACGCCGAGGCTGTCGGGACCTTTGCGAATCAGGTCACCGACGAACACCACGAGGTCGTCGGCGGACGGCGCGAAGTCGTCGAGAAGCGATTCGAGTTCCGGCAAGCAGCCATGGACGTCGCTGACGACGTAGATGTCCTCCCACTCGTCGGCGTCGATTCGTTCGTATGGCACCCCGTCGTCGAACGTCGGACTCGAAACCATTGTTGTAGTAGCGACCGCTCGCCGCATCGGTGAGCGGCCTTTCGACGGAACACAGCCGGTCCGCGGTCTAAACGGTTTATAATACCCGTCAGGAGGCGTCAGAGCAATCCGTATGCGAATTTATACCAATCGCTCACGAACCGGATTCCTTGACCGCCCGCTCCCGCAACTCCGTTCGCTGAATCTTCCCGGTCGTCGTCTGAGGCAGTCGGGCGACGAACTCGATTCGACGCGGATACTCGTACTCCGCGAGGCGGTCCCGGACGAGGGTTCGTATCTCCTCGCGGAGCGCGTCGGTCCCCTCGACTCCCGAAACGGGTTGGACGAACGCCGCGATGATTTCCCCGCGCGTGTCGTCCGGGACGCCGACGACGCCGACCTGTTCGACCGACTCGTGTTCGAGGACGGCTTTCTCGATTTCGCCGGGTCCGACACGGTAGCCGCTCGTGATGATGAGGTCGTCGTCGCGCGATTTGAACCAGATGTAGTCGTCCTCGTCCTGCACCGCGAGGTCGCCGGTGAGGTGCCAGTCGCCGACCCGAACCGACTCGGTTTTCTTCGGGGCGTTCCAGTACTCCTCGAATATCGCGGGTTCGGTGGGGTTTCGAACCGCGATTTGGCCGACCTCGCCGCGCGACAGTTCCTCGCCCGTCTCGGGGTCCACGATGGCGACGTCGTGGCCCGGAACGGGTTTCCCCATGCTCCCCGGTTTCGCCTCGAACCAGTCCCCACAGTTGGCGACGAGCAGGTTCGCCTCCGTCTGGCCGTATAGTTCGTTCACCGCGACGCCCGCCAGTTCCTCTTCGGCCCACGCCAGAATCTCGGGTGTCAGCGGTTCGCCGCCGGTACTGATGGCGTCGAGGTCGAGGTCGTAGGCGTCGGTCGGGTCGGACACCTCCATCATCATGCGGATGGCCGTCGGCGGGATGAACGCGTCCGTCACGCCGAACTCCTCCACGAGTTCGAACGCCTCCTCGGCGTCGAACTTCCCCATCGGATAGCCGACGACGGGGCGGCCGTAGTGCCACGAGGAAAAGAGCAGGTCGCCGAGCGCGCCGATCCACGCCCAGTCCGCGGGCGTCCACGCCACCGTCTTCCCGAGGACGTTTCGCTCGAAAACCATCGAGTACGTCGGGCAGTGACCCACCCACACGTGATGCCCGTGGAGGACGCCTTTCGGCGGCCCGGTGCTACCGCTCGTGTACATGACGATTGCGGGCGTCTCGGGCGTCGTCTCCGCGAGGTCGAACGAGCGCCCGCCGTCCCGAAGCAGTTCCTCGAAACTCCGTGCATCGCCCCCGTTCACGTCCACGTCCACGTCCACCTCGACCACGTGTTCGAGGTCGGGGCAGTCGTCTCGAACTTCGTCCACCGTCGGGCGAACCGATGCGTCTACCACGGCGACCGTCGCGCCGCTGTCGTCGAGTCGGTAGCCGAGCGCCTCGGAGCCGAACAGCACCGACAGCGGTACCGACACCGCGCCGAGCTTCCAGCACGCGAGGTGGGTGATGGGATTTTCGGGTTTCTGCGGGAGGGCGACAGCGACCCTATCGCCGAATCCGACGCCGAGATTCGAGAGGGCGTCGGCGACCCGATTCGACAGCACGTCGATGTCGTGGAAGGTGTACGTCTCCCGTCGGCCGTCCGGATACGCTTGGAACAGCGCCACGGACCCCTTCGGGTCGTCGTGCTTTCGGAGCAGGTCGTGTGCGGCGTTGAAGCTCTCGGGAAGGTTCCACGAGAAGTTCTCGCGGGCGGCTTCGTACGTGTCGTCGAGTGTGACGTACCGCGGCATGGTACCTCGTTGCACGCGCGGGACTATCTAATCCAAGGTTCACATATCACGGTCCACTCCACGGTTCACCTGTCTCGGTCGGCACCTCGGCGAGAAAAGGGAGTCCGCGTCTTCAGTCCAGTTCAGTACGACTTGGCGAAGTAGGCCGTCTCCTCGGCCTCGTCGCCACAGATGGAACACTCGTCGCCGCACGGTTCCTCGTCGCGGTCGAGGGGCACCATGACGATTTCCGCCGAAATCTGGTCTTTGATTTCGGCCTCGCAGTCCTCGTCGCCGCACCACGCGGTCTTCACGTAGCCGCCGTGCTGACCGATGGTGCCGAGGATGTCGGCGCGGGAGTCGGCCTCCCGGATGTTGTCTTCGAGGTTCTCCTCGGCCGCCTCGTACATTTTGTCGAACACCGCGTCGAAGTGGTCCTCGACGGTCTCGGTGATGTCCGCGCGGTCCTCCACGACGTTCTCGCCGTCGGGTCGGTGAACGACCGTAATCTCGTCGTCCTCGACCTCGTGCGGCCCGATTTCGAAGCGGACGGGGACGCCCTTCAGCTCCCACTCGTTGAACTTGAAGCCGGGGTTGCGCTCGTCGCGGTCGTCGAGTTCGACGCGGACGCCCGCCTCTTCGAGGTCCTCGGCGATGCCCTCGGCGTACGAGAGCACCTCTTCGCGGTTCTCCTCCTGCCAGATGGGGACGATGACGACCTGCTCGGGCGCGAGCGTGGGCGGACAGACGAATCCTTGTTCGTCGCTGTGGGTCATGATGAGCGCGCCGAGTGCGCGCCACGACAGCCCCCACGAGGTGGTGTGAGCCACGCGTTCGTCCTCGTTCTCGTCGGTGAAATAGAGGTCGTACGCCTCGGCGAAGCCCTGTCCGAGGTAGTGGCTGGTCGCGCCCTGCACCGACTTTCCGTCGGGCATGAGCGCCTCGACCGTCGTCGTGGTGTCCGCGCCGGGGAACTTGTCGTGTTCGGGCTTGCGACCGGGCATGACCGGAATCGCCAGCACCTCCTCGAAGACCCGCTGGTACTGGTCGAGTCGGGTCATCGTCTCGTCCCACGCCTCCTCCTCGGTCTCGTGGGCCGTGTGACCCTCCTGCCAGAGGAACTCCTTCGTGCGGAAGAACGGCTTGGTGTCGGTGGCCTCCCACCGAATCACGCTACACCACTGGTTGAGTCGGAGCGGCAGGTCGCGGTGGCTCCGCACCCACTGGCTCATGAACGGCGTGATGATGCTCTCGCTGGTGGGGCGGAACGCGAGGCGCTCGTCGAGTTCGTCGTGGCCGCCGTGGGTGACCCACGCGACTTCCGGGTCGAACCCTTCCACGATGTCGCTCTCGCGTTCGAGGTAGCTCTCGGGGATGAGCGCGGGGAAGTAGGCGTTCTGCGCGCCCGTGTCTTTGAACCAGCCGTCGAGGTGGTCCTGCAGGCCCTCCCAGAGGGCGTACCCGCGGGGCCGGGTCACGATGAACCCGCCCATGGGTGCGTAGTCGGCGAGACCCGCCTTCAGTACGACTTCGGCGTACCAGTCGCCGGGACTGTACGATTTGGACTCGGTGATGCCGAGTTCCTGGTCGTCGTTGCTCATTACTCCTATCCAGTCCGGTTGCACTCTTAAATGTCCTGAAGCGACGGCAAGGAGGCGCGATTTTGGACGTTCGAGGAGTGCGTTTACTTCTTCGGAGGTAGTTTGGTTTCGCTGTGATTGCAGTTACTGAGAAGCAGACCTTGAAAGCCCCTGCCACGCTCGCTAGGAAGTGACCTTGGTTGTTTTGTGATTGTAATTACTGAGAAGCGGACCCCGAAAGCCCCCGCCCGCTCGCGGCACCGGAAGACGGTCCTGCTCGGTCGCACGCTCCCTGTGCGGGCATGCGACTTCCGTGCTCACACTCACTGCGTTCGCGTGACCCGCTCGCCGACATCTCGACTCGGCACAAACCGCGTGCCTCGGCGAAAGGGGTCGGCGAGGCGACCACGACAAGCGCGAGCGGACGGCCCCTTTCATTCCCACTCCCCACCGTAGCCGCACCACACCACATGCCTCCCCAACCGACTCCTCCGCTCGTCGCTGGCGCTCCTCGGTCGTCATCCCTCATGCGGCTTCAAGGGGTGGTTCGGCCGACCGCACCGCTGGCCTCACCACCCATCAGCGCGCGCCACTGTGGAAATTCGACTGCGCCATATCGACCAGCCACGCTGGCGCGTGCGGCAGACGGCCCGCGACCTGCGGTCGGTTGCGGCCGACTGGCTATCACGCGAGGGACGACTGAGCGAACGCGAAGGAGTCGGTTGGGGAGGCATGTGGTGTGGTACGGTGCGGTTGCGGTTTCATCGACGTCTGTATTCGTGCTCACAGCTCATCCCGAGCCGACTCGTTGCGACCACCGAACTGTCGCCGAAAAAGAACTCGATTCGTCGATACGAACGAACCCACACTCAGAACTCCACCCCTGTCTCCAACTCCTGTTCGAGCATCTCGTCGCCGTCCGAATCGAACCGGAACCATCCCGAGAACGTCTCACCCGAGAGCAAATACGGCATCCAGAGGCGGTCGTCCTCCCACATCTCGCCGTAGGGCATGTCCCCGACGTCGAACCATCGCGGGTCGGCCTCCTCTGTCTCTCGGGGTCTCCCGAAAATTCCTCGGCGCGGAAGACGTGGACGAACATCTCCGGATTCTCGCCGAAGACGAACTCGAACTCGCCGACCTTGGTCGGATTCTCAACGGAGACGCGAACCTCCTCCTCGACCTCACGAACCGCGGCCTCGCGGGGGTCTCGCCGTCCTCGACTTTTCCGCCGGGACCGACGAGTTTCCCCTCGCCGAGGCCGCGCTTTTTGCGGATGAGGAGGATTTCGTCGCCACGAATCGGATAACAGAGCGTCGCGGGTTGCATGTCCGTTCGCTGTCACCCAGATTTAATCAGTGTTCCGAACGGTCGGAGGGGCCGGGGCGAACCCTTTTACATTCAGTTCTCCAACACGAAATCATGAAAGCGCCGGTCATCAGCGCACCCACGGGCGGACCGAAGCGCCGGTGGTTCAAGTGGCTCGGAGCGTTCATGCTGTTGCTGAACGCCGGGTTTCTCGCCCTGCTCGGACCCCGCACGTTGTCCCACCTCGAACAACTCGCGCAGTTCGGAGTCGGCATCCTCGGCGGCCTCCTGTTGATACTTTCGGGTGTCGAACTGCCGTGGGACGTGGGCTGGTATCGGTTGGCCGGTCTGGGATACGTCTGCCTCGCGGTGTCGTTCCTGTTCACCGGCGTTCTCGCCGACAACGGACTCGGCTGGATTGCGGTGAACGCGGTCGGCGCGCTTTCGCTCGCCTTCTTTGGCTTCGACATGATGCGCGGCGGCCGACATTTCAAAGTGGACGCAGACGCCGAGGTTTGACTCACTCCACCGAAAACGGATTCTCGCCTTCCGTCCAGTCCCACCCCGGCAGTCGGGTCTGGAATCCGGCGGCGAGGGCGGCGTCCAAGTCGTCCACGCCCGCCGCCTCGTCGTCCACGTGGTGCATGATATCCGCGTAGTGGAACGTGGCCTCGCCGAGGAGGCGAAGGGGTTGGTTGCCCGCAATCATTCCGGCGAGTTCCCGGCCGAGGAGTTCGTCCACGACGAATCCGGGGTAGTCGTTTTCGACGTCGAGGTCGCGGAGCAGGGCGACGAGCGCGGCGACGTTCACCGCGAGGTCGCCGTCGGCGAACACCGCGTCCACTTCGCGTCGGTAGTCGGCGACGGAGACGGAATCGACCTCCGTTCCGAACGCCTCGCCGAGGTTCGCTCGAACGTCGTCGATGAGCGTCACGACTTCCGTTCGTTCCCGAACCCACTCGTGTTCGTCCGCGACGGTCGCAGGGGAGAGTTGCATGGGGAATACGTCGTGCAGAGTAGATTTAGGGGTTTTGAGAAGGCTTTTATAACCACACCGTTTAGTGGGGGATAAGCGGGTTTTCCTGTGTCACCCATGAGCAGTTTGCTTTTGGAGACCAGGACCACATTATGCGCGTTGACGCGTATGCTCCAATCCCGCAGAACAAGCGAGACAATCTATGCTGTGCTGTATACGTCGTAGTGGTCACGGTGTTCGAAACCACCGACTGCGACAATCCCAGATACGCCGGACCAACAGCATTCGCTCTCCCAACGGACGAAGCGGACTGTTTTCACCATGAGTAAAGTAGAGCAACAACTCGAAGACCTCAAAGCAACGATTACGAGCGAACTCCCGAGCGACATTTCGGTATCCGACGTCAAGTACGAAGGGCCGGAACTCGTCGTCTACACGCGCGACCCGAAGAAGTTCGCGCGCAACGGCGACCTGATCCGAAAGCTGGCGAGCCAACTGCGAAAGCGCATCACGGTTCGCCCCGACCCCGACGTCCTCTCACGCCCCGACACGGCGCGCGAGGACATCCTCGACGTCATCCCAGAGGAAGCGGGCGTGACGGACCTCGACTTCCACGCGGATACCGGCGAAGTCGTCATCCAAGCCGAGAAACCCGGCATGGTCATCGGCAAGCACGGGAGTACGCTCCGAGAGATAACCCAAGAAGTCGGCTGGACGCCCGAAGTCGTCAGGACGCCGCCCATCGAATCCTCGACGGTTTCCAACGTCCGGAACTTCCTCAAACAGGAACGCGACGACCGTCGCAACATCCTGGAGAAGGTCGGCCGACAGATACACCGCGAGGAGATGAGCGACGAGGAGTGGGTCCGCGTCACGACGCTCGGCTGTTGCCGCGAAGTCGGTCGGGCGAGCTTCATCCTCTCGACGCCCGAAACCCGAATCCTCATCGACTGTGGCGACAAACCCGGTTCCGACGACGTGCCGTACCTCCAAGTCGAGGAGGCGCTCGGCGCGGGCGCCGCCACCATCGACGCGGTGGTGCTCACCCACGCTCACTTGGACCACAGCGCGCTCATCCCGCTGCTGTTCAAGTACGGCTACGACGGCCCGATTTACACGACCGAACCGACCCGCGACCTGATGGGACTGCTCCAACTCGACTACCTCGACGTGGCCGCGAAGGAGGGCCGCGTCCCGCCGTACGAGAGCGAGATGGTTCGGGAAGCGCTCAAACACACCATTCCGCTGGAGTACGGCGACGTCACTGACATCGCGCCCGACGTGAAACTCACGTTCCACAACGCGGGTCACATCCTCGGCTCCGCGGTAACACACTTCCACATCGGCGATGGCCTGTACAACGTGGCGTTCTCCGGCGACATCCACTACTCCGACACGCGCCTGTTCAACGGCGCGGTGAACGACTTCCCGCGCGTCGAAACGCTCATCCTCGAATCGACCTACGGCGGTCGGAACGACTACCAGACCGACCAGAAGGATTCGGAGGAGAAACTCAAGAAGGTCATCAACGAGACGTACGAGAAGGGCGGCAAGGTCGTCATCCCCGCGTTCGCTGTCGGTCGGTCACAGGAGATGATGCTCGTCATCGAGGAGGCGATGCGCAACGGCGACATCCCGGAGATGCCCGTCCACCTCGACGGGATGATATGGGAGGCGACGGCTATCCACACGACGTACCCCGAATACCTGCGCGACGACCTCCGTGACCGTATCTTCCACGAGGACGAGAACCCGTTCCTCGCGCCGCAGTTCAACCACATCGACGGCGGCGAGGAGGAACGACAGGAC
>NZ_MEIH01000155.1:0-8069 GCF_001723155.1 Haladaptatus sp. W1 | reverse complement strand
CGCCGCATCGCTCGCGGGAGCGGCAGGACGAGGAACGCATCCGCGAACTCCTCCAGCAGCACAAGATGATGTCCCAGACGCTCAACAGTTCCAAGGGATGGGACAGGGCGGCGACATGGAGCGCATGATGAAGAAGATGCAGGGCGGCGGCGGTGGCGGCGGTGGCGGTATGGGCGGCATGGGGCCGTTCAGATAGTCGTCTTTCTCTTCGATTTCGTCCGACCAGAACTATCGGCGCAAGTGGAATCGCGACACACCGCTTTTTTGTCCCGTGCCCGTGTCCACAGCAGTAGATGACCGTTCGGGAAGTCGCCGCCGAGGCGTACCGCGAAGCGCTCCCCGCCCTCGCCGCGAGCATGGTCGGTGGGCTGTTCGCGGGCGTCGTCCTCAGCGGAATGCGCGCCGAACTCCGTCAGGTGGCGGGGTTGCTCGTCCTCGTCCCCGCCCTTCTCGCTACCCGCGGGAACGTCTACGGGTCGCTCGGCGCGCGCCTCGCGTCCGGACTGCACCAAGGACTGGTCGAACCGTCGTTCGTCCCGGACGACGACCGGGTGTGGGCGGCCATCGTCGCCTCGCTGGCGAACGGCATCCTCGCCAGCCTGTTCGCGTCGGTGGTCGCGTTCGCCGTTCTGAAGGCTCTCTCGGATTCGGTCGCGCCGCTTCCGACTCTGCTCGCAATCGCGCTCATCGCGGGGTTGCTCTCGGGGGTCGCCCTGACGGTGGCCGTCGTCTTGGTCGTCTTCGCGGGGTATCGCCGCGGCCAAAATCCGGACACGCTGGTCGGTCCGCTCGTAACGACGACGGGTGACGTGTTCGGCATCTCGTTCCTCCTGCTCGCCGTCCGAATCGTCATCGCGCTCGGGGGTGGCTAGATGCCGACGCGCTGGACGGTTCGCGCCATCATGCGGGCGATGCTCCCGGTGTTGCTCGTCCTCACGATGGTCGAAATCGGAAGCGGCCTCGTCCTCGGGTCGTTCGAGAGCACCCTGTTACAGTATCCGACGCTCCTCGCGTTGGTACCGGTAACTATCGGCACGGCGGGTAACCTCGGAAGCATCCTCGCCGCCAGACTCTCGACCGCGTTTCACCTCGGGACGCTCTCGTTCGGTCGGGGAGACGAGGTGCTCGCGGGGAACGCCGTCGCCACGGTCCTCCTCGCGGTCACGATTTTCCCGGTGGTCGGGTTCGGCGCGTGGACGCTGACGTGGCTCATCGGCGAGACGCAACTGGGCCTCTTCATCGTCGTCCTCGTCTCGCTGGTCAGTGGCATCGTGTTAGCGTTCGTCGCCATCCTCGTGACCCTCGTCGCCACGTACGTCGCCTATCGGTTCGAACTCGACCCCGACGACGTGGTGATTCCGGTCGTGACGAACGCCTGCGACGTGCTGGGCGTCATCGTGCTGTTCGTCGTGGTGCAACTGTTGGTGTAAAAACGAGCGCCGCTACTGCCCTTCGTCGGTGTCAATGGGTTTCCCGTCCTGGGTCGGCGGTGCGACGTAATCGACGAACTCCTCGACGGTCGGGTCGGTGACCCGCATGCGAACGTGGAGTTCGCCGAGTTCGTCGGGGTTGCCGACGGCGAAGTTGACCACGCCCTGGAACGCGGCCTGTTTTTTCAGGTCGAACGAGAGCGTGTCGCCGTCCCGTCCCGAGAAGAACTCGCCGCGCGCCGTGTCGAGGATTTCCTGTCGGTGGAGCAGTTCGGAGAAGTGCTCGACGCTGTGCGCTTCGGCGACGACTTCGCCCGCCTTCGATTCTGTCTCCGCGCCGGGAAAGACGTTCTCGATGGCGTCCGTGACCCGCGCTTCGATTTCGGTGTCGTTTACGGGTGCCGTGATTCGGATATCGACGCTGTATATCATCGGTTCTCACCCGCCTCTACGCTCTCCAGTCCCGAAAGTCCGTCTTCGAGGAGCGCGCGAATCCGGCGGCGGAAGCCGTCGAGCGTTCCGGTGTTGTCGATGACGGCATCGGCCCGCGCCATCGATCGGTCGAGGCCGAACCCGAGTTCACGTTCGTCGCGCTTTCGAAGGCGCGCTTCGTCGGCGTCCGAGTGGTCGCGTCCCCGCTCGCTCAACCGGTCGGCGCGGACCTCGAACGGGGCTTCGATGCTCACCAGTACGAAATCGTCGCCGAAGGCGTCCTCGAACCGTTCGACTTCGACGCCCGAGCGAATCCCGTCGACGAGGACGGTTTCCGAGGTGGTCAGCGCCGCGTCGATTTGTGGGAGTGACGCCTGTGCGATGGCGTCCGGGCCGTTCTCCTCCCGGAGTGCTTTGGCGATTTCGCCGTGGTGCTCCGCCGGGTCGAGGCCCCGCTCGCGGCACGCCGCGCGGATAACGTCGCCCATCGTGACGACGGGGATTCCCATCTCCTCGGCGACGGTGGCGGCCTCGCCTTTGCCGCTCCCCGGGAGGCCGACGGTTCCGATTACTCGCATCGTCTTCGTTTTCTCGTGAACCGTGCTTAAGGGCTGTGTTTGCGGGGGAGAATCCCAACCCCTTATGAAGGCGCACCGATAATGCGGTACCGAGGGCACGTAGCTCAGTCTGGATAGAGCGTCGGACTTCTAATCCGACGGCCGTGGGTTCGAATCCCATCGTGCTCGCTCGACTTCGCTTCCGCTCGTTTCGCTCGCACGATGTAGTCACCCTCGCTCCGCGAGAGCGTTGCTCTTGCGTGCTCTCGTTCGCTCCTTTCAGTCGCTCACGAGAACTCCGCTCGCAGTTCTACTTCTGGACGGCTACCGCACCGCAACCGCCAACGAACCGCTTGTGAATTCCGCTCCGGCATTCAACCGGGAGCCCATCACAAAACGCCGCTATTGCCCGTACAGTCCGACGACCATGACGCCGAACCCGACGCAGATGATGGAGCTTTCGAGGAGCATCCCCATCGTGAGTTGGACGTGGAGGAAGTGGTGGAAAACGCCGACCAGCACCGTCCCGACGGTGATGATGAACAACCCGATGGCGAAGTAGCGAAGCCCCGCGAACTGCGTGCGCTCGTAGGCGCGGTAGGCGAGTAGAGTGACGACCCCGCCGAGTCCGAGCGCGGCGAACTTCACGATGACGAGGAGCCACGTTATCGCGTCCATCATGATTCTTTTTTTCATCTCCGTCCAGAAAGTCGCCATCCGGTCCGTGGCGTCCCGGTCCGGCCGTTCGATTGAAACCGTAAACTCGTCGTTCTCGTCGATACTGATGGAGATATCCGTGAAATCGCGCTCGTAGAGGGTGGCGTTCGGTCCGTCGCGTCGAACCTCGGTGTACTCCCGCACGAGTCCGGCCTCGCCGAGTCGTTCGAGTTTCCGATACACGGTCGAACGGGGCATGTCGCACTCGGTGCGGAGCGCGGTCGCGGACGTGGGTTCGCGTAACGCCGTGAGGAGCGTTCGACACTTGTCGTCCTCGAGCGAGCGCAGGACCACCGACGGCGGCGGGGACGTCCGGTCGTTCGACGATTCTCGGTTCATGTCTGTAGACGGCTCGGTCGTCTCCGTCTGCTCGGGAACCAGAAACAACCGGCTCCAATTGACGTTGTGTTCGCTCATTCGGGTCGCCGGGACCGCTCGATGCGACGTGCGGAATCGGTCCCGTATCTACCCGTCATTTCCGGGCAGGTGTAAAAGAGACATCGACTCGTCCCAGAAGCTTGGAATTGGGTTCCGTCCCACGGAAACGAGGGGGAGTACAGGATAGTCGGGAGAAATGCAGGTCGGTCGAGAGGAATTCGACGGGACAGTCTGGAAGAATTCGACGGGACAGTCGAGACGGGCGTTACGGGAGCGTTGCGAAGAACGCTACAGCACCATCGAGAGGAACTGCTTCGCACGGTCCGTCCGCGGGTTCTCGAAGAACTCCTCGGGCGGCGCGGTCTCGATGACACGCCCGTCGGCCATGAGGACGATTCGGTCGCCGACTTCGCGGGCGAAGCCCATCTCGTGGGTGACGACCATCATCGTCATGCCGCCCTCGGCGAGTTCGCGCATGACGCCCAGCACTTCGCCGACGAGTTCGGGGTCGAGCGCGCTCGTTACCTCGTCGAACAGCATGACGTGCGGGTCCATCGCCAGCGCGCGGGCGATGGCGACGCGCTGTTGTTGCCCGCCCGAAAGCTGGTTGGGATAGGAGTCGGCTTGGTCCTCAAGGCCCACGTCGGTGAGGAGTTGCTGGCTCCGTTCGTCCGCCTCCGCACGCGACAGTCCCTTCACGTCTATCGGCGCGATAGAGACGTTCTCCAGCGCGGTCTTGTGCGGGAAGAGGTTGAAGCTCTGGAACACCATCCCGATGCGCTGACGGAGGAAGTTGATGTCCACGGTCGGGTTAGTGATGGACTCGCCCTCGATGCGAATCTCGCCGCCCTGAATCTCTTCAAGGCGGTTCGTACACCGCAACAGCGTCGATTTCCCGCTCCCGCTCGGACCGATGACGACGACCACTTCGCCGTCGTCGATTTCGAGGTCGACGTCCTTCAGGACGTGCGTCTCGCCGAAGTACTTGTCAACGCCGTCGAACTCGATTTTCGGCGTCCTCATTGCTGTTCACCCCACTCGGCGCGGCTTTCGAGCGTGCGGACGAGTTTGCCCAACGGAATCGTGATGGCGAGGTAGGCGATAGCCACGAGGACGATGGGCGTCCACGGGTCCAGTTGGTTGCTGTTGACGTTCCTGAACAGGCTGATTATCTCCGGGATGGCGATGACGGTCAGCAAGGAGGTGTCCTTGACGAGGATAATCTGGTCGTTGCCCACTGCGGCGAGCGCGTTGCGGAACGCCTGTGGCAGGACGACTTTGCGCATCGCACTGATGTACGACATGCCGAGCGACCGCGCGGCCTCCATCTGCCCGTCCGGGATTGCGTTGATACCGCCCTTGATGGCCTCCCCGGAGTACGCCGCGTGGTTCAGTGTCAGTCCGATGACCGCGGCGTAGTACTTCCATTCTGAGAATTGACCGATGCCGAACGCCGGAAGTCCGACGTAGATGACGAGGAGTTGGAAGAGGAGCGGCGTCCCGCGGAAGAACTCGACGTATCCCGTTGCGATGGCGTGGGTAAACGACGTCTTCGACACGCGACCCAATCCGACGAACAGGCCGCCGATGAGCGAGAGGACGCTCGAAACCACGACGATTTCGAGGACGAGGATGTACGCATCGACGAACCGCGGGAGGATGATGCGCATCAGCTCGTAATCGACGAACTCGGTCAGGATTCGGTAGAGCAGGTACACGACGGCGAGCGTGAACACGCCCGCGATGATTATGCCGAACCATTTGAGCCGCGTATCCGTCAAGAAACCGTCACCGGCACGGTGTTCGGCGGCCGTGTCTTCGTGGTATGTCTCTGCCATAGTATATCCAATGATTTATTTTTCAGAAGCTATTGCAAGGAGTCAGCCCTCGAAATATTCGCCGTATATTTCGTCGTAGGTGCCGTCGTCCTTTATCGTCTTGATGGCGTCGTTCACCTTCTTCCGGAGTTCATCGTCGTCCTGCCGGAACGCGATGCCGTACTCCTCGACGGTGAGCGTGAGATACGGCGGTGCCTTCTTGCCCTGCTTTTCGGCTTCGCCCTTACCTTCGAGGAACACGATACCGTCTTTCTCGTTCACGAACTGTGCGTTGACGGTGTTGTCGTTGATGACCGCGACCGCCTGCTTGTTGCTCAAGGCGTTGAACGCGCCCGTAATCTGGTCGTAGCTGTCGATGCTGAGGCTGCCGTCGAACTCCTTTTTCAGGTCTTCCGCCGCGCTCTCGCCCGTCGTCCCCTTCTGGACGGCGACTGTCTTGCCTTTCAAATCGTCGAGTTTCCCGATGTCGCCACCTTTGCGAATCGCAACGGTCTGGTACGCCGTGAAGTACGGGTCGGAGAAATCGACCTTCTCGGCGCGCTTGTCCGTGATGGTCATCGCGCTCATGATGACGCGGAAACTCTTGTTTTTCAGGCTCTGGATGATGGTGTCGAAGCTGGTTTTCTGGAACTCGTACTCCCGGCCGAGTTGGCCCTTGAAGACGGCTTCCGCGATGGCTGGGTCGAACCCTTCGAGCGACCCGTCCGCCTTCCGGTACTCGAACGGCTTGTACGGGATGTCGGAGCCGACGATTATCTTTCCACCGTCGGCACCGTCCTTACCGTCCGAACTGGTCTTCTCGCCGTCGCCGTTGTCACCGTTGTCGTCGCTACCGCTGCCACCAGAGTCGCCCAAACAGCCCGCGAGCCCCAGCGCAGCAACTGCTCCGGAACTCGCCTTGAGGTAGGTTCGTCTATCCATGCTATGAAAGCATTTACCACAATTATATTAGCCTTCCGTCTCAGTTCCGTGCGAATTGAAAGTCGAGCAAAGTAACGAGCTTTCACCGTGAATACTGTCCGTCATCGTTCGCAATATTATCCTATTGTTCGCTAATTAATCGTCATCGGGACAGAATAGTCATAAAAGAATTCTGGAAATAGCGTCGAGGCGGACCCTACTTCACTCGAAGCCTATCCCGCCATTATTTCAAGGAATCCGAGGACCGATACGAGAAGGGGAATCCTGATACGCCGCGCCCCTGTAGTGTCGGGGATGAGTTCCTCCGACCCACAGGGTTTGCAGGCGTTCCCCGACGAACTATCCGAGCGAGAAGCGTGGCTCGAACCGTTCGACTGGTATCGGGAGATGCGCGAGCGGGCACCGGTTCGGTACGACCCGACGCGGAAGGTGTGGGACGTGTTCCGATACGACGACGTAAAGGAGATGCTCGACGACGACGAGCGATTCTCCGTGAGCCCGCGGAACGCGAGCGGATTTCAGGAACCGGAGGGCGAGGAGGCGGGCGTCATGCTCGATACGATGCTCCTACAGGACCCGCCGCGACACGACGAACTCCGCGGCGTCGTGGACGAGGAGTTCAGTCCCCGAACGATTCGGGAACTGGAGCCGCGTATCCGCGAGTTGACGACTGAGTTGCTGGACGACATTCTCGATAACGGGGACGAAATCGACCTCGTGTCGGAGTTCGCGTACCCGCTTCCCGTCATCGTCATCGCGGAACTGCTCGGCGTTCCGACGGAGGACCGCGAGCAGTTCAAAACGTGGTCGGACGCCATCGTCTCGGCCGCGAGCGAGGACGAGAGCGGCGCGGAGTTCGTCGAACGCCAAGAGGAGATGCGCCAAGAGATGGCGTTCTACTTCATCCAACTCATGGAAGACCGGCGCGAGAATCCGCAGGACGACCTCATCTCGACGCTCGTCACCGCCGAAATCGACGGCGAACCGCTCACGCATCGGGAAATCCTCGGAACGTGTATTCTGTTGCTCGTCGCCGGGAACATCACGACGACGAACCTCATCACGAACGCGATGCGGTGTTTCGACGAGGTGGACGCCGTGGACGAACTGGCGGGCGACGACCGCGCGCTCACCACGGCAATCGAGGAGGTACTTCGCTACCGGTCGCCCGTGCAGGCAATGACCCGCGTGGCGATGGAAGACGTGACGATGCACGGCGAAACCATCGAGGAAGGCGACCAACTCGTCGTCTGGCTCGGTTCCGGGAACCGCGACGAGCGGCAGTTCGACGACGCGGAAGAGTTTCGGCCCGACCGCACTCCGAACCAACACTTCGGGTTCGGCTACGGCACCCACTACTGTCTGGGTGCGCCGCTCGCCCGGCTCGAAGCGAAGGTCGCGCTCTCGGAACTGCTGTCCCGCGTGTCGAACGTCACGATTCCCGTGACGACGCTCGAACCGACGCGGAGTTCGTTCATTTACGGCGTCGAGTCGCTCCCGATTCGCTTCGACCGCGAGTGAGACGGGGCGACAGAGCTTATCGACGTGGGAAGCGTCTCTACCGACATGAGCCTCGACGTCACGACACCCGCCGCGCCGACCATCTACGAGCTAACGCGGGACGACCAGTACGAGTCCGACGTCCACAAACGAGCTGACCTCCAGACGTATCTGGACGGCGAGGAGAACGCGTGGCACGAGGGATTCTCCGCGTGGGCGGCGGAGACGGCGCTCTCGGTGGACGCGTATCACATCGCGCTCGGCCTCGGGTGTATCGCGGCGTTCGACTTCTACTG
>NZ_MEIH01000154.1:0-4279 GCF_001723155.1 Haladaptatus sp. W1 | reverse complement strand
TCGCCGTGAATATCACGCCGAACAGCAGGAACTCGGTGATGAAGGCGACGGCGAACAACGCCAGAAGCGACGGCTTTACGATCGATCGTGCCGCGTCCGCAAGATACGCGATTCCTTGTTCACCATCGACGTGGTGGGGTTCATCCAGTGCTACCTGTGTGAATACGGCGACCGGGATTGCTACGAGATACGCCAGAAACGGTGCATTCCACGCGATACCAGTGAGCGCCCCTCCAAGCACCGGAAATAGGGCGGCAGTAGCAGAGAGAACGGCGACGTTTGCTCCCAGTACCGCGTTACGCTGAACGCCGTCGAACACATCACCGACAATCGTAACGGTGGTGATGAAGATCGCGGCGGCGGCGGTCCCCTGTGCGATACGGAGCACTAGTAAGAGCTCGAATGTCGGTGCGATCGCCATCGCGCCACCCAGCACACCAAACGCCAATAGACCCGCGACAAGTACTCGCTTCCGCCCGATACGATCCGCAAGGATA
Organism: Haladaptatus sp. W1; assembly: GCF_001723155.1. Lineage (NCBI taxonomy): Archaea > Methanobacteriati > Methanobacteriota > Halobacteria > Halobacteriales > Haladaptataceae > Haladaptatus > Haladaptatus sp. W1. The sequence goes on along the minus strand of NZ_MEIH01000154.1, from coordinate 3,782 downwards.
CCGATGAATGGCGAAAGAACGATTCCGACAAGGAAGTACGTACTCACCAAGAGACTCGCCTGTGCGTCGGTAATTTCGAACACGTTACGGAATACCGGTAGTGCGGGGCTGATGAGTGGCACTCCGAGCGGTGCGAGCGCCGTGCTAATCAATACAGTCTGTACCGTCCGGGAATGCCACGGAACGGTTTCAGTTGGTTCGTCGACCGATGCTACCTGTGAACCGACCTCGGTTGTGTGGTCCATGGTTGTATAGATGCGACTTGCCCTTGTGTAGTCATTTAACGAAAATGACATCTCTAGCCGAATGTGGTATCATCGCTTTTGAGGAGTCTCACCACCTGCGACAAGGATAACCATGTGAGAACCGTCTGTCTCTGTAGTGGTTTGGCAACCATGTGATCGAAATGGGAAACGCAGTACTTGACGAGATCTTAGAGACCAGCCTCGAATTGGATTCGAATCCGGTTTCAGCACACAAACTCGGCTCGCGGATGGAGACTGACGAACTCATCGATATCATCCGCCATCGCGAGGTTCTCGAGGCGCTCGTAACCGATTCGCTCGACCGAAAGGATCTCGAAGCGCGGCACGTGTCTTCTAAGACGATCGCAAGTTCACTGTAGAGCGTGTCGAACTGGGGTGTCTCACGGGTTATGGGAGACGCTACCGAGCAAAACGTCAAAGATAGTCGCCAGCCAGATAGAGATGGAAATACGAGGGTTAGTATAGTATACTAACTTACTACAGGCTCAAAATCCGAAGCACGAGTGATAGCAAGGACTCACGTAGAACACTGCAACTCGCGAAAATCTTCCTCGTATCTACTCCTTATCGCGAGAACTACGTACACGAGAATTGGTTAGTGGCCGTCGACCTCCTCGACACGGAGTGACCCACCACATTCGCTACAGCAATACTGTTCTGGGTTGCGACGGTCTTTGAGCGTTGATACCGAGCAATCCGACCGCCGCAGTCCTCGCACACCAGCCACCACTTTGGCGTGGTGAAGCGTTCGCAGTGTTGCGAAGTATCGAGGGCGTCCGTCCAGCGGGTGAACGTCGAACCGTGATCCGCCTCGCCGAACTCGTGATACTGCCACGCGTGGATGAGTTCGTGGCGGACGGTGGACCTGAATTGCTCCCACCCGTGGTGTTCGTAGGCTTTCCAGGTGAGCGCAATGGTGATTGCCTCTGTTGTCGGATCGTACTTCGTGACGCCGGCCGTCACTGGGCACACTTTGACTGTTAGATTCAGGAAGTCTCCTGCAGAGATAGCCTTTGAAGTGGACCATCGGTTGGCTACCTACTCGGTTTAGTCGGCGTGTTCGAGGACCTTCGCAATGGTCACAATCGCGTCAAACTCGGTTGACGTTCCCTGAATGGTAATTTCTCCTTCATCGCGATCATATTCAATCGAATCAATTTCAGCTGTTTTCGGGATATGCACTTGGCGAAGAGAGAGTTCGATCCGATCGTACTGCTCGTCAGGAATTGTTTCATCAGTCGCGTCGTTTTCGTGATTTGCAACATAATCCACAAGCTCATCAACCGTTACTGTTCCACTCTGTTGATCGAGATAGTATAGTGCGTATCGTCGCCGCTTCGTACTGAATAAGTCGAAGATTGTGTCTAACGTCGCCATGTTTCCCATCAACGTCTAGCCAATGGCCGACGATAGTGATTGTGGATTCGACCACCACCCCGGAAAAAATTCTTGCTCCAAATTGTGTTAAGAACATTTTATTAAAACCCGGAGAGTTGTCAACCGGAGGCCCCGAATGTCCCAATTCATGGAAATTCTTGTGCTTTAGCGAAGGGGGAATGTCAAAGCGAACTCAGCCTAGGACGTCTGGATTGAGTAGAATATTAACAGCTGCCGTGATTCCGAAACTCGTTATGATCGCACTTTGAACACTGGGTTGGCTTTGAAATGAACGTTGTACCACAGTCTTCACATTCAAAAATATCACCGGTTGTTCGAACTTGCTTTTCCGTTTGCTGAGGGGCCTCTTCCGGACTGAAGGCGTCACGTAACCGATGAAGGATTTCCATAGTCTGGTATGGGGTACAAGCAACTAATCCATATATGTTTTCATTCTAAAAATTATGAATCGATTGTTAATCTATTCCGCAATAAATATAGATATATAATCTGTGATTGGAGTTTATTTGATAAATTGACGCCACTGAGAATTATCGAGACATGGATTAAAACGGAAGCGCAGGTTTATTCGGCAGTTCCTTCCGGCTTGCTTTCACGATGGATAGTCTGGGAAGCCATCGAGGCCATCGCAGTCACGGTCCTCCGGTAGCCCGCTCTCGTCGTCGATAGGTGTCTCAGTATCTTCACTCTCGTCGCCATTCACCAAGACAAAAATGAGTCGAGCAGTGCTAAATAATTTCTCTATAACCAATGAAATCCATGACACAGCCTATCTAAATACACTTATATACTTCGCCGTTGTTTTAGAAAGTAGGAAGTTTTTCTTCCGAGACCATGACAGCATCCACCATCTCTCCAGACACTCAAACCTTCGAAAGCCAATCGGTCGGCACCCGTGCCCACCCTCTTGGCCCTCGCGCGTTCGCGCGTTCGGGGTGGGCGTTCACCTCGGCGAACCGTTCTCGGCCGGTGGCTACCTGGCGAACGTCGCCGCGACCAACGGCAACCCGATTGCAGGCCTATTCGCCTGGATGGGCTCGACCCCGTGGTTCGTCGAGGTCGCGAACGTGGCCGTCCCGTGGGGCGAGCTGTTCATCGGTCTTGGACTGCTCGTCGGCGCGTTTGTCCGCCTTGCGGCGTTCTTCGGCGCGCTCATGATGCTCATGTTCTACTTCGGGAACTGGGACATCGCTCACGGCGTCATCAACGGCGACTTCGCGTACATGCTCGTGTTCCTGGCCGTTGCAGCGTTCGGTGCCGGCCGGATCCTCGGCCTCGACACGTACATCGAAACAGTACAAGATCGGCGGTCAGGCGCTCCTCGAGCGCTACCCCATCCTCGAGTACGTCCTCGGGTAGATTCTGACAGGCAACCCCATACCGCCTTCATGTGAGAATCGGTCTATCACTCGTTCTTGATCCTTCGTTTCCTCCCATCAAATTCGGCCGTCTCGCTCGTTCTAGTGAGTGAATCGGCACGGTACTTGTCATAACATTCTCATCTGCACTACGTACGCGCCCAGACGGAAAAGCCGGCGGTGTCTCTGGCGCGATACAGTTGTCACTCTTAGCGATTATAGTGTGGATACACTTCATGAGTGGACACTGATCAGCGATTTACGGAAGCGTTTGTTGACAGGCTATAGAGAAGAGGGGCTGAGAGAGGAGTTACTCTGGAATCTCTCGCCGATCCGTTTTTACGCATTCCCAACACGGGCAGCCACCGAGGCCGTCACAATCGCAGTTGTCTGGTTTGGTCTCGCCTTCGTCCTTCGAGGGGAATGCGTCGAGCGTCCCGTCGTCAGTCGCGTTCTCGACGGCGGCCATGTGTGTGCAGAATGCGTTCCGGTGGACGTGATGGGGCATGTGCAGCCATCAGTTCGTGGGTCACGTCGTCGATGGAGACCACGTACTGGTGGTCTGCGGGGTTCTCGTGGCTCTCGTTGGTGACTTTGACGTGTCCAGGGGCATCGACGCCGAAGGTAAATTGTTCGGCCTGTGCGCGTATTGGTGCCGTCTCATTAGAACGAATAGAGACGACATTGAGTGCTATAAGAACAATAAGACGCTCAACGCTCAACTACGTCGAATCGAGTGCTGGCAGACCGGACATTGCCG
>NZ_MEIH01000153.1:0-5844 GCF_001723155.1 Haladaptatus sp. W1 | reverse complement strand
ATCATTGGGAAATTCCTACCGGAGACATGCCTATTGGTCGGAACGATGCCCACGGATGTTCAGTTGTTGCTGACACACGTCTTCCACCAGGGAGCAATGTTACGCTTACAGGCTGGAACAGTTCGACGTATAGCTATGTAGATCCGTCCTGGGCAGGGATTGCATTTAGGGACACAAGTGTTCTCGGAGGGTTCTGTCACTTCGATGTCGTAAATGATTGAGACTTTAACAATAATTCTTTATAGTTTGGATTGATATATATTTCATGCATAAGATTACCCGTCGGCAATTGCTCACTGTGAGTGTCGGAGGATTTGCTTCACTTGCGGGTTGCCAGTCACGCGCTCTATTCAACTCTAAAATAAGTGTTCACATTCAAGTTGCGAACTATACTGACGAAAATCATGAAGTTTGGGTTCAAGCTACTTCCAGCGGTAAGAACAAGGATAGCATAATAAATAAAACATTATTGATGAGCCCAAATAGTGTAAAAGTAGTTGACGCAGAAGTTCTGGCGGGAGTTTATCAACACACAGTAAGTGTCAATGATGTTGATCCAGTCTTAAAGAAAAAAGTTTCATGGGAAATTGACAAATCTGATTGTACCCGTAACAGTTCAGTCGCTATCGTTCCTAATCAAAAAAGACCTGAGCTACTTTTGAACGCACAATCCTGTTCTGATGAATAATAAATTAGATCCTGAATTGTTGATTGAATCCTTTTTATACTGAGAAAGACATTTGTCCCTTTTTGAATAATTGTGTCGCATGATCCCGAACTATACGGACAAGTATGATGCAGACACGCTCTTTTCACCCCGAGACGCTGTCGAAGCGCAGGATGACGGACTACCCGATATCCCTCCTGCTGTAATTCTTGGCTATCAAGACGAACTCACCGACGTAGTGCGTGAACGTGCAGATTCGACGGTGGACATCGTACGCTCACAATATCCGCTCCGAGCGACCTCGCTGACCGAAGCAGTCTGTTCTTCCGCCGCCGCGGCCACGTCTTCAGCTTCGTCGGCCGTTTCGTCGCTGATGCGGGTCACCTCGTCCACCGCGGCGACGACCTCCTCGGTCGTCGATGCCTGTTCGGCGGTCACGTCGTTTATTTCCTCGATGCCGCCGGTTGTCTCCTCGACGTTCGAGATGATGGCTTGGAGCGATTCCTGCGCGTCGCGCACCGTCTCCGCCCCGTCGGTGACCGCTTCGTGCGTCTCCCGGACGTCCGTGACGGTCACGTTCGCCTGCTCTTTCACGGTGTCGATGCGCTGTTCGATGTCCACGACCGCTTCCTTCGTCTCGTTCGCCAGTTCCTTCACCTCGTTTGCGACCACCTCGAACCCTTCCGTGTCGCCGTCCGCGCTCGCCGCCTCGATGTTGGCGTTCAGCGCGAGCATGTTCGTCTGGTCCGCGATGGAGCGGATGAGTTCGACGACATCGCCGATGCGGCCGATTTCGTCGGCCAAGTCCTCCATCTGTTCGACCGTTTCGTCCGTCCCCGTCTCGATGGCGTCCATCTTGTCGATGGCGTTCGAGGCCGCTTCCCGTCCGTCCTGCCCGAGCGCCTCGGTGCTTTGGGCCGTCTGTGCCACTTGGTCCGCGGAGGCGGCGACTTCCTCGATGGTCGCCGAGAGTTCGCTCATCTCTCCGGCGGTCCTTCGAGCCGTTCCGACTGTTCGACCGTCCCCGACGACATCAACGGCCTCCTCGTCCGAGACGTGGACCATCACGGCATCCACGACGGGTCGAAAGGACCGTTCATCTTCGGCGTGCTCACCGACGACGGGTCCGGGTTGGTCGAGGGACTCCGCGCCCCCGACGGCGCGCCGGACGGGAGCGGCGCGGTCGGCGTCTTCGTCCATCAGTACACGAAGGGAGACCTCGAATTCAGGGACTGCCACGTCGGAGGATTCCCGAACAACGGCCTGTACGAGTCGAGCAAGAGCACCGGCACCGTCACCGTCACCGGCGGCGAGTACAGGAACAACAACATCGCGAACGTCCGCCTCGCCGGGTCCGGTGGTACGGTTCGTGACTGCTGTGTCGTCATCGACGACGCACACTCGTCCTCCTCGTTCCCGACGAACATGCGGGGTATCTGGCTGTTCGCCGACGACGCGACGGTCGAAAACTGCGACGTCAGCCTGACCGCCGACGTAGCGAGCGACGGGGCGATAGTCGCCGCCGGTGCGGGAACGACCACGATTCGAGACAGCCGGATTCGAATCGGCACCGACGACACGGCGGCGATGTACGCGGTGAAGCCGAAGTCCACGCCCGCGCCGGTCGTCTGTTCCGGCGTACAGGTGACGGGCGACGCGAACCACACGGGAAGCGGCTATCCCGGCAGCGCGCCGCTCCGCGCCTTCGGCCGCCCGAACTCCGTCTTCGAGTCCTGCTGTGTGAGCCAGACCGGTACCGACCGCGACGGAATCCTGTTGCAGTACTGCGATGGCAGCACGGTTACGGGAAGCGGGTTCGACGTGACCGGGGACGCCGTCGTCCTCGACCACTCGGACGACGTGACCCAACAGTGTAACTCGACCTGCGGGGCGTCCTGTACCTCCCCATCGTGCTCGTCGGAGGAGTAAGGCCGCCGACTCGCGGTTTTGGTTCGTTTTTCACAGTCCCGCGTTGAGCATGAGCACCGCTACGGCACTCGTGACGATAGCCACGGGGACGTCCACCGATAGCAACCGCCGGATGGAGATGTCCACCCCGCGGCGGGCGGCCTGCTGAAGCGCGATGAGCGTCGCCGCGCTGCCGATGTTCGCCCCGAGGACGACGGCGATGAGCGGCGGCACGGGGTCGATGTCCGCGTTGCGAATCACCTGCACGAGGATGGGCGTCAGCAACAGGACCGTCGCGTCGTTGAGCGCGACGGAGCTGAAGACGGCGACGACGAGCGTTCCCACGGTTAGTCGGCTCGCCGTCCCGGTGAAATCCACGAGGTACGACCCCGCCCAGCCGTAAAAGCCGCTCCGCGAGAGCGCCTCGACGTGGGCGAGCATGCCGAACAAGAGGAGGAGAGTGCTCGTATCGACGCTGGCGAGCGCCTCGTCGAGAGAAATCGCTCCGAGTGCGAGGGACGACGACGGCACCCGTCGCGCTCGTCAGCGACCGGCTGAGCGGGTAGACGTGAATCTGGTTGAAAAACAGCAGGCCGAAGGTACAGAAGACGACGGCGACGAGCGCGTCGGAGACCATGGACTAAATTTCGAAGGGAACGGCATAGAACGTTCGGACGGACCGCGGTTCGGCTGGCCGACGAAAATCGAACGGCGGGGTTCAGTCCCGGCGCTTGATGAGGAACTTCATGTCGCCTTCGAAGACGACGGTATCCTCTTGGTTGGTCATCGTGGTGTCGATGACGACGAGACCGGAGTCCTCGCGGCTGGAGAGGTCCTTCGTCTCGATGACTTCCATGTCGAGCGAGATGGTGTCGTCCATCTTGACGGGCGCGGGGATGTCCATGTAGTTCATGCCGAGGAACGCGAGGACGGTGCGCTCCAGGAAGCCACAGCGGTAGACGAACCCGGTCGCCAGCGAGAACGTCATCGGGCCGTGTGCGACGCGTTCGCCGAAGTATTCGTCCTCGGCGTAGTGCTTGTTCGTGTGGAGTTCCGTCCAGTCGCCGGTGAAGGCCGAATGCATCACGAAGTCGTACTCGGTGACCGTCCGGCCGACGCTCTCGAACGTCTGGCCTTCCTCGAAGTCCTCGAAGTAGTGTGGTTCGTAGCTGTAAGCCATGTCGAATCCCACTCGGGAAGAATATAAGTAACTACTGTGCGGAACCGACCCATGGCGAATATCCCGGACGAGAGATACGACGAAATCGCGAACGACCCCTTCTGTGCGACCCTCGGAATCGAACTCACGACCCTCGAATCGGGCGGGGCGCGAACGGAACTCACGGTCCGAGAGGAGTTGCTGAACTTCCACGGGACGCCCCACGGCGGCGTCGTTTACTCGCTCGCGGACGCGGCGTTCGCGGCGGCGTCGAACGCCGACGGCGACACCGCGCTCGCGCTGGAGACGAACATCTCCTACCTCTCGGCCGCGGACGTGGGCGACAGACTCGTCGCGGTCGCCGAGCGCGAGGACGAGACGCGACGCACCGGCACCTATCGGGTGGACGTGGCCGTCGAGGCGAGAGTTGAGGAAGACGAGGTGGAAACCGAAACGGAAGACGGGAGCGGGGGAACGGAAACCGCGAGAGAAGGAAGCGAAGGAACGGAAGAAGTAAGCGACCCCGAGAACGTCGCCATCTTCCGCGGTCGGGTGTACAAACCCTGACAGCCGGACAGAGACCGACTGTCGGTGCACTCGACGGCACCCCGAACACCCCCAAACATCCCCGAACACCCATCGAACTCGGCCTCGATTCGTCCCACTTCGATCGTGATATTTCGAGGCAATTTTAACTATTCCTATAATTACTTCGAGAACTGCACGCGGTAGCCACGTTCGAAACGCTCACCGAGAAGAAATGAGAATTTTATCTGCACGAGGGTCTTAAATTCCAAATTTGGCTGGATAATGGTGTGATTTATACCGTTTCAGTAAATGTCGTGAGATATGAACACTAGTCCCATGCCGTGGGCTCCCTCGCTGCTGTACGCAACGGCCGGTGGGCGATCACCGCGGCAGAACGTCGTCGTCCTTTCCGACGGGGATGACGCCGAACGGACGGTTTCGTTCGCGGCGGCGCTCGCCGACGCGCGGGGTGGCGAGTTGATACTCGTCAACGCGGCCGTCAGGTCGTCAGGAACGCCGCTCAATCTCGCCGGAGACGTGTTGAACGAACGGCAGGCGGCGGCCCGGCGGACCCTTCGGACGACCGTCGATTCCGCACTCGACGTTCGAACCCGCGCGGCGGCCCGAGTCGGACGGAACTACCTCACCATCGCACGGACCGCGAGCGAGGAGTTCTCTGCCGGTGTGGTCGTCGTGGACGAGTCGGAGTCGATGACGTCAACGGCGTTCGGTCGAAGCGTCTCGACGCGCGTCGGTGGCCACGTCGATTGTGACGTGATTTCCGTCGGCGGAAATCACCTCTCGACCGACGTGACCTCGATTCTCGTTCCGGTGGCTGGCGGCCCACACTCCGGGCTGGCCGTCGATATGGCACGATACCTCGCCGAGAAACATGGCGCGTGGCTCGAACTCCTCCACGTCGTCCCGAGTTCCGCGGACGAACGCGCCCACACCGACGCGGAGCGGTACATCGCCGCGGCTAACGAGCGCCTCGGTGACTTCACCGCCGTCGATGAGTGGATTCTCGAAGCGGACGACGCCACCGACGCCATCGTCGACCAGTCCCAGTACTACGACGTGACGGTACTCGGTGCGCCGCAAAAGAACAGGCTTCGGGAGTTCGTCTTCGGGTCCACGACGGCGGACGTTCGTTCCTCGGCGTACAGCACCGTCGTCAGCGTCGAACGCCCGGACGGACGCGACTCGTTGCTCGGTCCGTGGCTCTGAGTCGAGCGACGCGAAGCGCCGCCCTCAGCGGTGGTCGTACACGCGCTTTACCTTCCCGACCTCGGTCCGTTCGAGGGCACCCGGTTCGACCACTTCCAGCGTGTCGGGTTTGACCTCCAGAATCTCGCGCAAACGCTCCTGAATTCGCTCGCGGAGTTCGTGCGGCGAATCCTCGAAGTCCTCGTGGTATTCGACGGTTATCTCCATCCTGTCGAGTTGGCCGTCCCGCCGCAAGTCGATTCGGTAGTGCGGGGCAACGGCGTCCAGGTCGACCATGACCTCCTCGATTTGGCTCGGGTAGACGTTCACGCCGCGAACGATGAGCAGGTCGTCGGCGCGGCCCGTGACGTTGCCC
>NZ_MEIH01000152.1:0-8501 GCF_001723155.1 Haladaptatus sp. W1 | reverse complement strand
CAGCACGTCGTCGGCCTCGACGGAGCGTCTCGCCGCACGGTTTCGACGTGGCTCAACCGGCTCCATGTGCGGCGCAAAGCAGGTTATCTTCCGGTCGACGAGAGCGAGAAACGGCGCGGGGAGGTGGCGGTGGCGTGCCTCCGTGACGACGCCGGACAACTCCTCTTCCGACGGGAGTTTGCTCGGCAGTTTGTGACTCGTGTTGAACGACACGGAGACGAAGACGCCGTTTTCGTAGCAGGCTTCGAGGGCCGGGGCGAGTTCCTCGTACTGTTCGGGCGTCACGGATAGCTGTACTTGGCTGGTCGCGTTTCGTATCGCCTCCTCGGCCCGTTCGATGACCGTCTCGACCCGTTTGAGGACGCTGATGCGGTGCCCACCCACCCCCGCCTGTTGCCACCGATTTTGAATCTCGGTCGCCGTGTTCGAGAGGGTCTCCGCCCGCGACTGGAGTTTCTGTAGTACCTCCGTCGGCTCTCTGGCGCGCGCCCGAAGCGCGTCCTGTTTGTACGTCTCCACGTAGCCCTCTTCCTCCAAGTCCCGGAGCACGTCGTAAATCCGCGACCGCGGAACGTCCGCCTGTTCCGCGAGCGACGTCGCCGACGCGCTCCCGAGGTTCAACAGGGCGACGTACGCGTCGATTTGGTAGGTCGAGAGCCCCGCCTCTCGGAGTCCGTTGCGAAGTTCGTCGGTGTCCATCTGTGTGTCCCTTCCCATCCTATCGTGTTGAATGTTGTAACCGTCTCTCGGAATCGTGCGTCGTACCGACCATGCGTGTTCTCATATTCACTCCTGTATCAAACTCATGAGCAAGATTTATATATGTCTTATTCTTCATGGTTGAGTAGGACAGAGCTCCTATGACAGGCGACCACAAACACGGGGAAAAAACGCGGCGTACGGTGCTGAAATCACTCGGCGGAGCGGCTGGCGTAACTGCTCTTGCGGGTTGTCTCGGCAGTCTCGGCGGCAGTGGTGGCGACGGTGGTTCGAAGGACGTCACCTTCTGGACGAGTAACGTGGAAAACGACCGACAGAAGGTCATCAAGGATGTGCTCAAATCCTTCGAATCGGACCACGAAGCGGCGGTCACGATGAACGCGGTCAAGGAGGACGACCTGCCGACCCGTATTTCGTCGGCGCGCGCCTCCGACACGCTTCCGACCGTCGCGGAATTCGGCCTCTCGCCGATGCAAAAACTCGGTAGCGGTGGTCTCCTCTCGACGAAAGCTGCCGACGACGTTATCGATTCCATCGGCAAGGACAAGTTCTACAAAGGCGCGCTCGACCTCACGAAAGCGCCCGACGGCGGCCACTATTCGATTCCGATGTACGGCTGGGTCGAGGGAATGTGGTTCCGAAAGAGCGTCTTGGAGGACAACGACCTGAAACAGCCGACGTCGTGGGACACCATGCTGAAGGCGGCGAAAGCGCTCCACAAACCGGACGACAATCAGTACGGTATCGTCGTTGGCACGAAGAAGACGGCGTTCGCCCGCCAGTGTTTCACGCCCTTCGCCCGCTCAAACGGCGCACGCGTGTTCGACAAGGAGGGCAACATCGTCTTCGACAGCAAGGAGATGATAGAGGCGCTCGATTTCTACGGCAAACTCTCGAAGTACACGCCGCCGGGCAAAGACACGTGGAAGACGGCGAACAACACGTACCTCAACGAGCAGTGTCACATCATCCAGTATTCGACGTTCATCATGGGCGACATCGTTGATAAAGGCGAGAAGATGGTGAAGGACACCGGATTCGCCCCGTACGTCGAACACGAACGAAAGAGTTCGTTCGGCCAAATCGTCGGTCTCAACCTCTTCGAGTCGGCCTCGGACGGCCAACTCGAATCCGGAAAGAAACTGACCGAATACATGATGAACGAGAAGTACGTCGAGTGGCTCCACATGGCCCCCGGTGGAATGAACCCCGTCCTCAAGAAAACCGCGAGCAGTGACGAGTTCAAGGACAACGAGACGCTGAAGGCGTGGGGTTCGACCGTCGAGGACGTGTCGGCCGCCTTCGAGAACATCGAACGATTCGGCTACGTCGACGGCAAGGCGTTCCCGGAACTCGGCAACATCACGAACAAGTTCCTCATCGCGGACGCCATCTCGCGCGTCACCGACGGCGAGAGCGCCGATACGGTCGCGAAAGAACAGGCGAAGAAGATGCGCGACGCCATCTCGGAATAATCGGTCGCTCGAAACCGACCATGACCCCATTTCACTCATGAGTTTAGCAAATCGTACGAAGCTGTCGCTGGACGGCGATTACACCGTCGAGCAGAAGGAGGCCATCCTCGGTTACCTGCTCATCGCACCGGCGCTCCTGCTGGTCGCCGCGGTCATCGTGTATCCCGTCCTGTACAACGTGTACCTGAGCTTTACCAACGTCCCCCTGTCACCCGACGCGTCACCCACGTGGGTCGGTCTCGAACACTACCGAACCCTCCTTTCGAGCGGTGAGTTTTGGGCGGCGCTCAAAACGACGGTCATCTTCACGCTCTTTAGCGACGTGCTCGCCACCGCCGGTGGACTCGGCGTCGCCATCCTGTTCAACCGGAAGTTCCGCGGCCGTCGCCTCGTCCGCGGCCTCATGCTGTTGCCGTACGTCGCCCCGCTCATCGCGGTGGCCTACGTCTGGCAGTGGCTTCTCGACCCGCTGTACGGGATGGTTCCGTACTTCCTCAGCAACGTCCTCGGCATCTACTCGGGGAACATCGACCTGCTCAACAACGGCAAGACCGCGCTCTGGACGGTCATCGCCTTCGACGCGTGGCGCTACTTCCCGTTCGCGTTCCTGATGATCATCGCCCGACTGCAAGCGATTCCGAGCGACATGTACGAGGCGGCGAAAATCGACGGCGCGGGACGCATCGCCCGGTTCAAGGACATCACCCTGGCCGAGTTGAAGTACGTCCTCGCCACCGTCTTCCTGCTGCGTTGGATTTGGAACTTCAACAAGTTCGCCGACATCTGGCTGCTGACGAAGAAGGTCAACACGCTGTCGCTGTACGCCTACCAGACCGCGTTCGCGAACTACAACCACGGACAGGCGGCGTCCATCGCGATGGTGTTGTTCGTCGCGCTCATGCTGTTCGTGCTCATGTACGTCAGCTGGATTCTGGAGTGGTAACACATGATACAGACAATACTCGCTACGGTGTCCGAGGGCTTCGGTAACGCCTTCGGGCGAAGTCGCATCGAAACCAGCCTGTGGGAACGGGTCGTGTTCTACGGGGCGATAGTGCTCACGCTGTTCGTCTCGCTCCTCCCGTTCTACTGGATGGTCGTCACGAGCTTCATGCCGGAGAGCGCCATCTACTCGCTCCCGCCGTCGTTCGTGCCACAGGACCTGACGCTGAAACACTATCAGAGCGTCTTCAGTCCGGAGACGTTCCCGTTCGTCACCTACTTCAAAAACAGCCTCATCATCTCGGTGATAACCGCGGGGATGTCCGTCGTCGTCGCCACGTTCGGCGCGTACAGTTTCGCCCGCCTCGACTATCCGGGACGGGGGCTGTTCTCGCGCGGCGTCCTGCTCGTGTACATGTTCTCGGGCATCCTGCTGGTCGTGCCGCTGTTCAAAATCATCGTCTGGCTGGGACTCGTGGACAACCTCGGCAGTCTGGTCATCACCTACCTTGTCCAGACGCTGCCGGTGTCGCTGTACATGCTCGGGAACTACTTCCGGAGCGTCCCGCCGGAGATCGAGGAGGCGGCGATGATGGACGGCTACTCGCGGCTGGAAGTCATCTTCCGCATCACGCTCCCGCTTTCGGCACCCGCCATCGTGGCCGTGTTCATCTACACGTACATGATCGCGTGGAACGAGTACCTCTTCGCCAGCATCTTCCTCCGAAGCCAATCGACGTTCACACTCCCCATCGGTCTGGACGCGCTCTCGTCCGGGTTCCACCAGGTGTGGGGACAGATAATGGCCGCATCGCTGCTGACGAGCATTCCCATCGTCATCATGTTCGTGTATCTGGAAAAATACATGGTCGAGGGCCTCACCTTCGGCTCGGTGGAGGGATAATTCGTGTCCTCCGAAACGACCGAAATCGACGACGAATCGCCGACCGCCGCCGAAACGGACCGTTCGGCGGTCGAGACCAAGCAGGCCGGAATCTCGCTCTCGAACATCGAAAAGTCGTACGGCGACGTGTTCGCGGTCGAGGACCTCTCGCTCGACATCGAACCGGGCGAGTTTCTCGTCCTGCTCGGCCCGTCCGGGTGTGGGAAATCGACCACGCTCCGGATGATTGCCGGTCTCGAAACCCCGACGGACGGCCGCATCGACATCGGTGACGAGGAGGTGACCAGGACCCTCCCGCAGGAGCGCGGCCTCTCGATGGTGTTCCAGAGCTACGCGCTCTATCCGCACAAAACCGTCCGCGGCAACCTCGAATTCCCGCTCGGGAAGATGGACGTCTCGGACGAGGAACGCGACGCGAAAGTCGAGCACACGGCTGAACTGCTCGAAATCGAGGACCTCCTCGAGAAGAAACCCGGCCAACTGTCGGGCGGCCAGCGACAGCGCGTCGCGGTGGGCCGCACCATCATCCGTGAACCGAAGGCGTTCCTGATGGACGAACCGCTGTCGAATCTGGACGCACAACTCCGGGTTCGGACGCGCTTCGAATTCGGGAACTCCAGCAGGAACTGGGAACGACCACGGTTACGTCACCACGACCAGGAGGAGGCGATGAGCGTCGCCGACCGCATCGCCGTGATGGACGACGGCGAACTCCAGCAGGTTGGAACCCCCGAGGAGATCTACAAGACACCGACAAACGAGTTCGTCGCCGGTTTCATCGGCAACCCGCCGATGAACTTCTTCGACGTGTTCGTCGACGACGGCGTCACGCTCCTGCCGAACGGCGACGCCGTCTCGCTCGATGCGGCGCTTCCCGCCGACACAGAAACGCTCGGAGTCCGACCCGAGGACGTGCATCTGCTCGAAACGCTCGGCGAGGACGTGGCGAACGTCTCCCAACCGGACTCGGAGAATCTGACGAACGCCGTGACCTGTTCCGTGCAGGTTATCGAACCGCTCGGCAACGCCTACGAACTCGAACTCGCGCGAGGTGACAACACGTTCATCGCCCGCGTTCGGGCGCTTCCCGAGGGCGTTTCGCCCGGTACGAGCGTCGACGTAGCGTTCGACCAGACGGAACTCCATGCGTTCGACGCGATGGGGGAGGCGATTCGATGAACCGAACTGCGGAATACGACCACGGAGGTGAGACGGATGGCGACGCTTGAACTGAACGACCTCACGAAGATTTACGACGACGCACAGGGCCGCGAAGTGGCGGTCGATTCGCTCGACATCGACATCGACGACGGCGAGTTTCTAGTCCTCGTCGGGCCATCCGGCTGTGGGAAATCCACCACGCTCCGGATGCTCGCCGGACTCGAAACCGTAACCGACGGGACGATCACCATTGGCGACCGCGAGGTCCAACACCTCGCGCCAAGCGAACGTTCCATCGCGATGGTGTTCCAGAGCTATGCGCTCTACACCAAGATGAACGCGCGAGAGAATATGGCCTACGGGCTAAAACACTCGACCGATCTGAGCAAGGCGGAGCGAAACCGCAAGGTGGACGAAATCGCCGAACTTCTCGACATCACCGAACTGCTGGACGACAAACCCGAAGAGATGAGCGGCGGGCAGAAACAGCGCGTCGCGCTTGGGCGGGCCATCGTCCGCGATCCGGACGTGTTCCTGCTGGACGAACCACTGTCGAATTTGGACGCGAAACTCCGTGCCCGCATGCGGACGGAACTCCAACAGTTGCAGACCGACCTCGGCGTCACGGCGGTCTACGTCACCCACGACCAGACGGAGGCGATGACGATGGCCGACCGAATCGCTGTGATGAACGACGGCGAACTCCAGCAGGTCGCGCCGCCGGAAGTGGCCTACGACCACCCGGAAAACGAGTTCGTTGCCACGTTCCTCGGCAGTCCCTCGATGAACACCTTCGAGACGACGGTCCATGAGGATGGAAGCGAACTGGCGTTCCACCACGACGGTACGACGCTCGCGACGGTTCCGTCGAATGCGGTTTCTCTCGCGGACGGAGACACCATAACGCTGGGACTCCGGCCAGAGGACGTTCAATTGTTCGACAACCCCGCCGAAGGGACGTTCACCGCGACTGTCACGGTTTCGGAGTACCAAGGGAACGATAATTTCATCCACCTCTCGGTTGCCAATCAGGACGTGATGGCGCGTGTCCCGTCCGACACCTATCCGGACCCGGGCGAGAAGCTCGGCGTGACGGTGTCCCCGCGGGACGTGTTCCTCTTCGACTCGGACACCGGCATCGCACGCAAAACGCGGGGCTTTCTGACGAGCGGAAACATCGACCCTCGATCTCCAACTGACCACGCTTTCCAATAAATGTCAGATAACATAATAAACAACACGATTCACGACTCGCCGACGACCGCCCTCGACAACCCGACGTTCCACCTCGACGTCCTCGAAGACCTCGTCTATCCGGCCGACTGCGATGGGTCGGTCCCGCTCGCGAGCGACCCGGACGACCGTTATCCCTACGCCTATCCGCGGGACATCGCCTGCATCACGAAGGCGTGGCTTCACGCGGTCGAAACGGGCGTTCGTCCCGACCAGTGTCGGAAACACATCTTCGACGTCGCCCGATTCTTCCTTGTCGCACAGGAAGAGGACGGGCGGTGGCGACAGCGATACGCCCTCGACGGCACCGACCGCGGTATCTACAAGCAGGAGGACAACGTCGGACACGGCCTCCAAATCCTCGCCAATGCCGTGTTCGCCCTCGATGCGACAGACGCGCTCGAAACGACCGACGCATCGTTTCGAGAGGACGTCATCGAGGCGGCGGACCGTGCCGTCTCACACATTCACGACGACCTGTTTGACTCGAACGCCCATCTCGTCGAGAGCACGACGAGCATCCACGAGGGCCGCATCGAATCCGGTTACACCCTGTGGGTCAACTGCGTGTTCGTGTCCGCCCTCCGCGACATCGAACGGGCGCTCTCGCTCCTCCCCGAGGAGTCCGAGGACGTCGAACAGCACGTTTCCACGTTCCGGTCGCACCTCGAAGGCGGCGTGAAACGCGCGTTCACGAGTCCGGCACAGGTCCCACGGCGGTACGCTCCGTCCGGCGAACTCGACACTCGACCCGACGTGACGCTGTTCGCTCCCTTCTACTTCGGCCTCGGCGACCTCTTCGGAGAGTCGCTTCACGAGGCGGCGAACAGGAGCGCAACGGCGCTCGAAGACCCGGAAATCGGCGGTATCCAGCGATTCATGGGATTCTACCGCGATTTCGACGTCCACCAACACGGCGGCAACGGACCGTGGTTGCAGTACACCGCGTGGCACGCACAGTACCGGTTCGTGAACGGCGAAACCGACCGCGGAAACGATGTCCTCGAAACGATCGTACGCCACGCGAACGAAGAGGGCCACATTCCCGAACACCTCACGACTCGACGGCGGTTCGAGGCGTTCATGGAGAACGAGTGGGATACGGGACTCGACTTCGAGAAGGAGTTCGACGAGGATGTCCTGCGCGACGTGTCCTTCGACTTCGTCGCCGAAGAACTGGGTCACATGCAGGAGGCCTATCGCGACCTCGAAGCACAGACGAAGGACCGCGACGTGGTTCGGTTCGCCATGCCGCTCGCGTGGTGCCACGCCGAGTATCTAACTGCACTGTTAACACGGGACGCGAACGAAACGTAAGAAAACCCGAAGTGGAAACCAATGACTCACAACCACACCAAGCCACCGTCGCCGAGAACCGTCGCGTTCGATTGCCTGCACGCGGGTATCGACGCCGCACAGCCGGGGGAAGTCGTCCGCCGAACCCTCTCCCGTGACGGGTCGATGCTCACCGTCGCAGGCGAGACGTTCGACCTCGATGACTTCTCGCGCGTCGTCGTCCTCGGCGGGGGGAACGCCGCCGGAGAGATGGCGGCAAGCCTCGAATCCGTCCTCGGCGAGCATCTGACCCACGGCATCGTCGTGACGGACACGCCCGCCGAACCTGACGAAGCCGACGCCTTCGAGCGCGTGACGAACCACGTCATCGCTGACAACTGGACCGCACTCGACGCGGCGGCGAACCAAGCAGGCGAACACGGCTATACGCCACTCGTCCTGTCGTCCCGCATCGGCGGCGAAGCGTCGGACGTCGGCCGCACGCACGCCGCAATCGGCGTTGAATGTCTCGCGACCGGTAATCCGCTCGACCCGCCCGCGGTTCTCCTTTCCGGAGGCGAAACGACGGTTACCGTGGACGGCGATGGGGTCGGTGGGCCGAATCAGGAGTTCGCCCTCGCCGCGACGCGGGAAATCGACCGTCCCGGAATCGTCGTCGCGGGCATCGACACCGACAGTTTGGACGGCAGCACGGACGCTGCGGGCGCCCTCGTGGACTACGAGACGATTTCGCCCGAGCAGCAGGCGGCCGCACGCGCCGCGTTGCGAAA
>NZ_MEIH01000151.1:0-6496 GCF_001723155.1 Haladaptatus sp. W1 | reverse complement strand
CGAGGCGACGGTAAGCCTCGTGACGAGGCCAGAGGAGACCGCGCTCGCGCTCTACTGCTTCGAGGATCTCGTCGATGCCATGGAGGCCGTCCCCGAAGCACTCGAGTTCGATGTCAGCGCGGTCGAACTCATGGACGATGAGGTGTTCCGACTCGCCCGCGAATCCTCCGAGTTCGCGCAGTACGCCGACCCGATTCCAGAGAAAACCGCCGCGTCCCTCATGATCGAGTTCGACTCCGAACTCGTCGGTGACTTCGAGGACGCCGTCGCGGAGACGAACGCGCACTTCCACGACACTGGAAAGGCCTTCGAGGTTATCGAGGCATACACGGACGCCGAACAGGCGAAACTCTGGAAGCTTCGGAAAGCGGCCATCCCCCTCCTCATGGGCCTCGATGGCGATCCGAAACCCTATCCGTTCATCGAGGACGCGACAGTGCCGCCCGAGGAACTCGCCGAGTACGTCCAGTCGTTCGAAGACGTTCTGGTCGACCACGGAACGTCAGCAGCCTACTTCGCACACGCCGGAAGCGGAACCCTCCACATTCGTCCGATTCTCAACCTGAAAGACGGTGACGGAATCCAGACGATGCAGTCGATCACGGACGACGTGACGGATCTGGTTCTCGAACACGACGGGGCGTTCTCCGGGGAACACGGCGACGGATTGGCCCGAACGGAGTTCAATCCGAAGATGTACGGTGAGACCCTCTGGACGGCGTTCAAAGACGTCAAGGATGTCTTCGACACCGACTGGCGGATGAATCCCGGCAAGGTCGTCTACCGTGACGACGACCCGACCGACATGCGTGATAACCTCCGCTACGGCGCCGACTACAGCTCCATCGAACCGGCGACCAAGCTCGATTTCGATGCGGAGGGCGGGTTCTCTCACCTTGTCGAACTCTGCAACGGTTGTGGAAACTGCAGACAGCCGGATCAAGACGTGATGTGTCCGACCTACCGAGCATCCGAGGAGGAGATCCAGGCGACACGCGGTCGTGCCAACCTGCTGCGTGCGGCCATCAGTGGGGAACTTCCGGAGGAGGAACTGTACTCCGAACGGTTCCAGGAGGAGGTCCTCGACCTCTGTATCGGCTGTAAGGGGTGTATGAACGACTGCCCGACTGGCGTCGACATGGCGAAGCTCAAGACCGAGGTCAAACATCAGGCCCATCAGCACGACGACCCCGGAATCCGCGACCGTCTCTTCGCGAATATCGATACGCTCTCCGCGCTCGGCAGCCGCCTCGCACCGATAACGAACCGGCTTACCGAACTTCCCGGTTCCCGGCTCGCTCTCGAGAAAATCCTCGGAATCGCCGCAGATAGGGAGCTTCCGACGTTCGAGGCGGAGAGTTTTGAGGAGTGGTTCGAGTCACGTGGCCCGCGCGTTCCCCTCCGGGAGGCAGACGACAAGGTGTTGCTTTTCCCCGACACGTACACGAACTACAGTCACCCTTCGACCGGAAAAGCCGCCGTGACGGTTCTCGAGGCGGCGAACGTCCACGTCGAGATTCCCGACGACGTCGGGTCGAGCGGTCGACCGGCGTATTCGAAGGGATTTCTCGACCTCGCCGAGAAACGAGCGCGCCGCAACGTGAACGCCTTACGTCCGTACGTCGACGACGGCTGGTCGGTGCTCTTCATCGAACCGTCGGACGCCGTGATGTTCCAGGACGAGTACCGCTCGCTCCTGCACGGGTCCGCGGTCGAAACCGTCTCCAAGAACACCTACAGCGTTCTCGAATACGTCGACACGCACCGACTCGACGACCGGATGATCTTCGAGGAGTCCGATGAATCGCTCTCCTACCACGGCCACTGTAATCAAAAGGCGATGAACAAGGACCACCATGCGGTCGGCGTGCTCCGGCGAGCGGGCTACGCGGTCGACCCCCTCGACAGCGCGTGCTGTGGCATGGCGGGGAGTTTCGGCTACGAAGCCGAGCACTTCGACCTCTCGCAGGCGATAGGACAAATCCTCTTCGACAAGGTTGATGCGAGCGACACCGACACAGTCGTCGCCCCCGGCGCATCCTGCCGGAGCCAACTGGGTGACCGTGCCGACGCGATGAAGCCGCCGCATCCAATTACGAAGGTCGCCGAGGCACTCGTCGATTGAACAACGTCTGTCCCCTACCAGCCCGAATAGCAATTTCGCATCGGGGAGAGTAGAATTGAGGCGGGATAGTCGGCCCGCGCTCACGACCGATACTCTTATTATATCGCCCGATAATATTTTGGTGAGCTATGGCTATGCAAAGACATTACGACCGTGAGTTCGTGCGAACATTCTTCACGTCCCCAACTGCCGTGGACGAGGACGATTCCGCTAAGATGATCCGGAGCGCTGCTCAGCTCCAGGGAATGAAGGCCCCGGACGTCTGGGTGCCGGACAACGAGGATGCAACGGCCCCGTCCATGCGGGACGAGGGTGTCGATAACCTCATCGAGGTCGTCTCCGAGTACGGTGCTGACTTCCCGGGAGAGATACACCCGCGGGTCGTCTGGCACCGTGAGGATTCGACGACCCGGTACCAGGGATTCCAGCACATGCTGGAGATTGCCAACCCGGAAAACGGCGCCGTCGACCATATCGACGGCTTCGTCATTCCGGAGGTCGGTGACATCGACGATTGGAAGAAGGCCGACGAGTTTTTCACCATCATCGAGGACGAGTACGGACTCGAAGAGGGAAGCCTCTCCATGTCGGTGATCGTCGAAAGCGGCGAGGCCGAACTAGCCCTCGGGGATCTCCGCGAAGAGATCGGTAAGCCATCGAACAACCTCGAGCGGCTCTTCATGCTGGTCGATGGCGAGGTCGATTACACCAAGGACATGCGCGCGATGACCCCGACCGGATCACTTCCGCAGTGGCCCGAACTTCGGCACAACACGTCCCGTGGTGCAAGCGCCGCCGCACTCATCGCGGTCGACGGACCGTACGACGATATCCGCGACATCGAGGGATACCACGAGCGGATGGAGGACAACCGTGCGAAGGGCATGATCGGTATCTGGTCGTTGACCCCCGGCCAGGTGGTCGAGGCGAACAAGGCGCCACTCCCGCCGAAGACTGGGAGCTGGCTCCTCGAAGTCGGCGACGACGAAGTGGAACTCCGGGAGGAGGATGGTCAACAGGTCTACGACGGCGACGAGATTTCGCTTGAAGAAACTGGCGACGGCTACGTCCTGCGCGTCGGCACCGACGAACGCGAACTCGACGAGGACGAGTTGCGCGAGGAACTGCTGGATATGACATCCTACGTTCCCAGCATGAACGACATCGTCGATTCGATGGAAGAATTCGAAGCGGCAAAAGAGGCTGGACGGGGTGCTATCGCCATGACGCAGTCGGCAACGCTGGCTATCGGAGACGTTGAGGTGGACATCGACAAGGATCGGATGTGGGACGAGGCCACCTATCAGGCCGCACAGACGCCGGTCACCCTGTTCCAGGATGTCTACGAGCACCGTCCGGATCAGCACGAGGAACTGGAGGAAATGTACGGAAGCGACGTCGTGGAGCGAGCGACGAACGTCGGAAACTGATCGACACCTGAACCCACCCAGAGATGTCTCGTGCGTGAATCGTCAGCTCTCACCATTTTTCGGCCGTCGACGTCCTCCTCACCAGTGCCTTCGTCTGTAGGGGCAAAACGCGTCATCGGTGTGACCCGACTCACTCATAGGTCAGGTTGATTTCGATGACGTTCGCGACGCGTTGAACGACGTCCTTCAGTTCATTCTGCAGTCGCTCTTCGGACATCCGTCGTTCGGGCCCGGTGATACTGATGGCAGCGTGGCGTTTTCCCTCTACGGTAATGGGAGCTGCAACACAGCAGATTCCGTCGACACGCTGATTCCGTTCGTATGCGACGCCAGAGTCTCGTATCCGTTCGAGCTCCGCGTCGAATTCGTCGCGGTCGGTAATCGTCTGCGGGGTTTGCCGCGGTAACCCTCGCTGGTCGAGTATCTCGTCGACCCGCTCTTCGGTCATGGTAGAGAGGATGGCTTTTCCGAGTGCGGTGAAATTGAGCGGCATTCGCTTTCCCAGCGACGTGTCGATATTGACCGCCTTCTCGCCTTTAGCAGTGTGAATGTAGACACCGAGACCGTCTTCCTCGACCATAAGATTCGCAAGTTCCCCCGTTTCGTTCGCCATCTCTTGGAGATCTGCCTCCGCAGTTCGATAGATGTCGTCGTATTGGCGGACATACCCCCCTAGTTCGAGGCACTTCGAACCGATTCGGTACTGCCCACCACATTTAGTGATAAATCCTTCATTTTCGAGCGTGCGAAGATGTTTATAGACCGTGCTCACCGCGAAGGGGAGTTCATTCGCAATTTCAGCGGTCTCCGCCTCGCCACCTAACTCCGCGATGACGTCGAGCACTGTGAGCGACGTCTTGGTTGCTTCGACCGTTCGGCCTCGCTGTTTACTCATATGCAACCCATGTGATTTCGTCCCAATAATGCTGTCTGTTAGAAAGTGACCCGCTGTCTCTCCAGAGTGCGATTACGGAATTGCAGGGAAAGCCGTTTAGCCCGATGCGATTCGAGCAATTTCGACTGCCATGAGGTCGTCATCTCCACACGAGAAGCAGACTAGTGGCGAGCCGAGCGGGTGGCAGTGAACCCGCTCGAGGCCTGCCCCGAGACACTCGTCTCGTCTACCCGTCGATGCGCTCGGTCGCGATTTCGGCACCCTCGACGAGCGCCTCCAGTTTCGCCCACGCTATCTCGGGGCTCACCATTCCGAGTCCGGCCTGCGTGCCAAAGCCACAGTCGGGCGCGGCGACCAGCGGCGTCGCGTCGTCGACCTCATCGGCGACCCGCTCGAGGCGATCAGCGATGGTCTCGGGGTGGTCGATGATGTTCGTCTTCACGTCGACGACGCCCGGAATCAGCGTCCAGCCATCCGGAACTGGATGTTCGGCGAACGCGCGGTACTCGTGCTGGTGGCGGGGGTTCGCCTGCTCGATGCTGAGCCCGGTGATATCGGCCTCGTAAATCTCCGGGAGCATCTCGACCAAATCCGTATCGAGGTGGTGGGGTCCCTCGTAACTCCCCCAACAGGTGTGAAGCCGAACCTGCTCCGCCGGGACGTTCGACAGCGCCTCGTTGAGCGCCTTGACGTGGAGGCGCGTCGCCCCTTTGATGTCCTCAAGGGATTCGCCCGCGTACGCCGCCGTCTGACCGACGGTGAGGAGTTCGGGGGCGTCGATTTGGAGGGTCATTCCGGTCTCGGCGACGAGTTCGTACTCCTCGGCCATCGCGTCCGCGGCGGCGAAGAGGAACTCCTCGTAGGAGTCGTAGTAGTCGTTGACGTGCGTGGCGGTGACGACGCTCGGCGACGCCGAAGTCATGAACGTCCCCTCGAAATCGGTGTCGACGGCGGCAAGCGCATCCTGGAACTCCGCGAGTTCGGTCTCGGCCTCGTCCTGGCCCGTGTACTCGATCGGACCGGTGACGACGGGGTGCATCGAGAGGTCGATGACGTCCGTTTTGAACGTCTCGTCAGCGTAGTCGGGGAACTCCTGCAGGTCTGCCCAGAGTTCCTGTTCGCGCTTCCCCTCGATGCCGCTCAGGCGGTCCGCGACGTACCAGTTGAACGAAACGCGGGATTGCTCGCCGTTGTTAGCGACGTCGATACCGACCTCGGCCTGGCGCGCAACGACATCGCGGGTCGCGTCCGCGACGGTCGAATCCCACTCGTCGGTGTCGACGGTTTCCCCGTCCTGACGTCTCGTGAGTAGCTCCAGCAGCTCCGGTGGTCGAGGCAGGCTTCCGATGTGCGTCGTGCGAATCCGGTCGTCGTTTGCGGTCATTTGATACTCACATCAGTAATAATCACCGAGCATAAAATAACCCACGGTATTCACATCGGTGCGGTTCCTCTCGGCAGTGACTGGTTGCGAGTTGTATCGTTGAGAGTTGCGAGGAGGAGCCATTCGGATAGGGAAACCCACCTAACCGCTCATTGACGGGGTTCGCCTTGACAATCCGCAGTTGGAGTGACGAAAACGAGCTATCCGGTTGCGATAGTCTGTGTCTGGGCCGAATTCGTCCCGAGCCGTCGTTCGATGAGAGCGAAGAGGAGGTCCAACCCGATGGCGAGCAGCGCACCCGGAATCGCCCCGGCGAGAAGTTGTGGCGTATCGAAGAGAGAGATGCCAGTGATCACCCACACCCCGAGTCCGCCACCGCCGATGAAGAACGCGAGATAGGCAGTGCCGACGTTGAGGACGGCGCTCGTCCGAATTCCGGCGAAGATGACGGGAAGCGCGAGCGGCAACTTGATCTTTCGCAGAATCTGGTTCTCCGTCATTCCCATGCCGCGGGCTGCCGCGACCGTGCTCTCGTCCACGTCTTCGAGACCAGCAACCGTGTTCGTGAGAATCGGCAACAGCGCGTAGGTGAACAGTCCGACGAGCGACGGGAGAAACCCGAGGCCGAGTAGGGGAAACACGAGCGCGATGATGGCGAGCGT
>NZ_MEIH01000150.1:0-5316 GCF_001723155.1 Haladaptatus sp. W1 | reverse complement strand
GCAGTTCGCGGGCGATACGACCACGCAAGTCCTCGCGTCGTCGGTCGAGCTGGAACTGACGGCGGCGGAGGCGGCGCTGTTCGACGACTACCGCGAGGCGCTGGCCCGACTGGGTTTTCACGCCGCGCTCGTCGGGGACAGGACCGTCGAAGTGACGACCGTTCCCGCCGTCTTCGAGAAAACGCTCTCGCCGGACCTGCTCCGAGACGTTCTCTCCGAGTTCATCTCGGTCGAATCGGGTGACGCCAATTCGGCGGAGGCGGTCGCCGACGAACTCATCTCGGATTTGGCGTGCTATCCGTCGATAACCGGCAACACGTCGCTTCGAGAGGGAGACGTGGTGAGTCTGCTCGCGGCGCTCGACGAGTGTGAAAACCCCTACGCCTGCCCGCACGGGCGGCCGGTGTCATCGAGTTCAACCGGGAGGAAATCGAGGACCGGTTCGAACGGGACTATCCGGGTCACGCCGGACGACGTGCCGAGTGAGAAAGACATGTTCTCCGACCGAGACTGTCCGTTTTCGGACCCGTAAGGATAACCTTCATATCGGCTGGCCGAATGGAGCCATAGTATGGCACGCGGGACGAGTCAGGGAGGACTCACCGACGCAATACGCTACGATATCGCACAGTTACACACCGGATGGATGGCGCTGTTCTTCCCGCGACAGCGACAGCAGTCCCACTCGGTCCTCGGAAAGTGGCAGCCACAGAGTACGACGGGAAAGGTCGCCTACAGCATCTGGAGCGTGGTCGGAACGGTCGTCGTCGCCCTGCTCTATCCCTTCGTCCTGTTCGGCTTCGCCGCGCGCTACTACACGAGTGCATCGACCGAACGGCGGCGAGCCTCGGGGTGCTCGGCGTTATCGTTCTCTCGGTGGTCGTCTGGGGGGGCTTGGCGGCGCTGGCGAGCTATCGCTTCTCGACGGAGGGGTTCTACGCGGTCGCCGCCGCAGGTGGCGTGGCGACGGTCGCGGCGGTGTTCTCGTATCTCACCAGCCGATACGGGGGTCGAATAACGACGGTGCTGTTCGCCTACCCGTCCGGGATGACGGCTATCTTCCTGCCGCCGGTTCGTCGCGGCGTTGTACTCCCCTGCACTCTCGAACGTCATCTTCCCCAACAGCACGAACCTCGCGGTGTGGTTGCTGAACAACGTGCTCACCTACCGCGGCATCGACGAGATACTCAGGGCGCGCTTCGGCCTCGAAGGACTCGCCTACGTCGGCATGTGGTTCGGAATCGCGGTGCCGGTCGGTTGGGTCCTCGGGTTCTTAGTGACGCTGGCGAATCTCATGCGCCCGAAATCGGAGTAACGCTTTTCTGTCGGTCGCCGAACGGTCCCGTATGGAGTTCAATTTACCTGTGACCGCCGCAGCACTGGTGGCGATCGTCGCCATCGTATCCCGATGAGGCCCGCCGTACCGATGGCGACGATCGCCACCAGTGCTGCGGCGGTCACAGGTAAATTGAACTCCATACGGGACCGTTCGGCGACCGACAGAAAAGCGTTACTCCGATTTCGGGCGCATGAGATTCGCCAGCGTCACTAAGAACCCGAGGACCCAACCGACCGGCACCGCGATTCCGAACCACATGCCGACGTAGGCGAGTCCTTCGAGGCCGAAGCGCGCCCTGAGTATCTCGTCGATGCCGCGGTAGGTGAGCACGTTGTTCAGCAACCACACCGCGAGGTTCGTGCTGTTGGGGAAGATGACGTTCGAGAGTGCAGGGGAGTACAACGCCGCGACGACCGGCGGCAGGAAGATAGCCGTCATCCCGGACGGGTAGGCGAACAGCACCGTCGTTATTCGACCCCCGTATCGGCTGGTGAGATACGAGAACACCGCCGCGACCGTCGCCACGCCACCTGCGGCGGCGACCGCGTAGAACCCCTCCGTCGAGAAGCGATAGCTCGCCAGCGCCGCCAAGCCCCCCCAGACGACCACCGAGAGAACGATAACGCCGAGCACCCCGAGGCTCGCCGCCGTTCGGTCGATGCGACTCGTGTAGTAGCGCGCGGCGAAGCCGAACAGGACGAAGGGATAGAGCAGGGCGACGACGACCGTTCCGACCACGCTCCAGATGCTGTAGGCGACCTTTCCCGTCGTACTCTGTGGCTGCCACTTTCCGAGGACCGAGTGGGACTGCTGTCGCTGTCGCGGGAAGAACAGCGCCATCCATCCGGTGTGTAACTGTGCGATATCGTAGCGTATTGCGTCGGTGAGTCCTCCCTGACTCGTCCCGCGTGCCATACTATGGCTCCATTCGGCCAGCCGATATGAAGGTTATCCTTACGGGTCCGAAAACGGACAGTCTCGGTCGGAGAACATGTCTTTCTCACTCGGCACGTCGTCCGGCGTGACCCGGATAGTCCCGTTCGAACCGGTCCTCGATTTCCTCCCGGTTGAACTCGATGACCACCGGCCGCCCGTGCGGGCAGGCGTAGGGGTTTTCACACTCGTCGAGCGCCGCGAGCAGACTCACCACGTCTCCCTCTCGAAGCGACGTGTTGCCGGTTATCGACGGATAGCACGCCAAATCCGAGATGAGTTCGTCGGCGACCGCCTCCGCCGAATTGGCGTCACCCGATTCGACCGAGATGAACTCGGAGAGAACGTCTCGGAGCAGGTCCGGCGAGAGCGTTTTCTCGAAGACGGCGGGAACGGTCGTCACTTCGACGGTCCTGTCCCCGACGAGCGCGGCGTGAAAACCCAGTCGGGCCAGCGCCTCGCGGTAGTCGTCGAACAGCGCCGCCTCCGCCGCCGTCAGTTCCAGCTCGACCGACGACGCGAGGACTTGCGTGGTCGTATCGCCCGCGAACTGCCGACAGAGGCGCTCGTAGTTCACCCGCTCGTCGGCGGCGTGCTGGTCGATGAGCACCAAGCCGTCGCCGGTTTCGGCGACGACGTAGGTGTCGTGGAGCTGCCCGAGAACCCGCATGCTCGGCAGTCGCTCGAACGAGGCTTCGTCCGCTTCTTTCGCTCCCTCCCCGCCCGCTTCGGGGAGCGTCGTCGTCGCCGTCGGCGCGCTGAACTTCCGTTCCGGGTCGCGGGCGGCGTCGGTCGCCGAACCCTTTCCCGCCGAATTCCCTTCCGCGGAACGTCGCTCCGTCGCCGTATCTCCGTTCGTCGTCGCGGTCCCGTTCGTCGTAGAATCGCCGCTCGTCGGTGATTCCGTACGGGATTCAGTCGCGGTTCGTCCGGTGGTCGAACCGTGGCCGCTCGACGTCGTTCGGTCCGGTTCCGTCGCCTCCGCATCACTGGATTCGGAGCGGTGGGAATCGGACGCGGCGGTCCGAGACCCCGACTTCGATGCCGTCGCCGCGTTCGAATCCGCCGTCTCTCCGCTCGCGTTCTTTCGCCCCGCCGAATCCCCGTCGCCGAGTTCCGACTGCACGGGTTCGGGCGTCACGTCCGTCTCGTCGGGCGCGGACCGACCGCGCGGGGCGGATGCTCGGACCAGTCCGTTGTCGAGGAGGGCGTCTTGCACGGCGTCACGAACCGCCGTCTTCACCCGCGCTTCGTCGCCGAACCGGACCTCCATCTTGCGCGGATGGACGTTCACGTCAACCGAGTCGGCGGGCACGTCGAGGAAGAGGACGGCGAAGGGATAGCGGTCGGGTGCGAGTTGGTTGCCGTAGGCATCGAGGATGGCCTCCCGAACCACCGAGGAGCGGACGTACCGCCCGTTGACGTAGGTTGCGACGTACTCGCGGGTGCTTCGCGTCGTCTCGGGATGGCTGACGTACCCCGAGACGTCCACCGCGTCTCCCCCATCGACGGCGATCATCGCGGTGGCGACTTCCCGACCGTACACCGACAGGATGGTGGACTGGAGGTTTCCGCGTCCAGTCGTCGAGAACACCTCGCGTCCGTCGTGTTCCAGCGAGAACGCCACGTCGGGGTTCGCCAGCGCGTACTGGGTGACGACGCGGTTGACGTGGGCGAACTCCGTGGAATCGGTCTTCAGGTACTTCCGGCGCGCTGGGGTGTTGAAAAAGAGGTCCTCGACTTCCACCGTCGTCCCCTCGGGACAGCCCGCCGGTCCCACCCCCTCCACGTCACCGCCGACGAGACGGAGTTCGGTGCCCGACTCGCCGCCGCGCGGTTTCGTTCGAATCTTCGTCCGCGACACCGCGCCGATGGTGTACAGCGCCTCGCCGCGAAAGCCGAGGGTTGCGACCCCGGATTCGAGGTCGTCAATGTCCCGAATCTTGCTCGTCGTGTGCTCCTCGACCGCGATTTGGACGTCTTCCCTGCTCATCCCGATGCCGTCGTCAGTGACGGCGATTCGCTCCGTCCCGCCGCCATCGACCCGCACCGAAATCCGCGAAGCGTCCGCGTCGAGGCTGTTCTCGACCAGTTCCTTGACCACCGAGGCCGGTCGCTCGACGACCTCCCCCGCCGCGATTCGCTGTATCGTCGTCTCGGAAAGCGCCCGGATGTTCGTCTCCCCGTCGCTCATTTCTCGAATCCTTTCGGCCCGACGTAATCAAGGTTCGTGTGTCGGTTCGAAACCATGTCTTTAACGAATAATAGGTATAGAATCGCAACGTTTACTCACGTCCGTCGCGTGTACTCCTGCCATGGAATCGTTTACCGAAACGCTGGAAGTCGTGACCTTGGGGAACCACGTTCGCATCGAACTCGAGGACGGGCGGGCGTTCGAAGGCCCGGCTAGTCCCATCGACTACATGCCCGACGACCGCTTCCGACTGGAAATCGAGCCCCGACACGAGAAGATTCGGCGCTGTGAAATCAGCGCCGTCTGTGTCGATGGGTCGTGGACGACGCCGGAGGTCCGCCACTACAGCCTCGGCGACGAGGACTGGACGGTCGCCGGAGAAGCGCTCGACATGGAAATAACGCGATAACTGCTGACTCGCCGCCGTCGATGGCCGACTCGACCGGTTCCTATCAAACGGCGGTCAGCGTTCGACGGGTACGGTCACGCAGGAGCGAATCCACGCGTTCGAGTTCTCGGGGTCGTACATCATCACGACTCGACCCGAACCGTCGGCGTATTCGGTACAGTGTAGCTCTTCCGTTCGTTCGTCGCTGGTAGTCGTCATGGTTGGGGAGGGGGTGAGAGCGTCGCTGTCGAGCGAATCGCTGGGAACGCCGAGTGGAGGTTCATTGGCGGCTCCACGCCGCTTGACACGTTTCGTCGCAGAACGAGTGGAGAACGACAGACCCGTCCTCTTTCGTTTCCGTGACGATAGGATACCACGCAGTGGTGTCGATGGGCCTATCGCAGTGGGAACAG
Organism: Haladaptatus sp. W1; assembly: GCF_001723155.1. Taxonomy (NCBI): domain Archaea; kingdom Methanobacteriati; phylum Methanobacteriota; class Halobacteria; order Halobacteriales; family Haladaptataceae; genus Haladaptatus; species Haladaptatus sp. W1. The sequence continues at coordinate 49 of NZ_MEIH01000150.1, read as the reverse complement.
ACGGGCGTCACGGACCGAGTGATGGTGACGTCACGACGACCGTCCCGCT
>NZ_MEIH01000149.1:0-6928 GCF_001723155.1 Haladaptatus sp. W1 | reverse complement strand
CGACGGACGAAATGTGACGGTTCCCCGTTATCGGGTCAGCTGTAAACAGCACTCCCGAGACGTCCGGAGAAACCATCTGCTGGACGACGACGGCGAGCGATACGTCCTCGTGCGAGATTCCGTTCTCCGCTCGATACGCGATTGCTCGGTCAGTGAATAGACTCGCCATACAGGCACGGACGCGGTCGATGACCGCATCTTCTCCCCGTACGTTTAGGAACGTCTCCTGTTGCCCGGCGAACGAGGCCTCGGGGAGATCTTCAGCGGTCGCACTCGACCGTACCGCGTACGTCGAGGACGTTTCGTCCGTCGTGAGCATTCTCCTGATGGAGTTCCGAACTTCGTCCGGGAACTCCAACGCCCGTATCTGCCTCCGCAAGGTCGCACCGGCGTCTGCAATCGCTTCTGAATTCGTCGGCTCGAATTCGGAGAGCGAAGCAATCGCCGCTCTCGTCGGTGTATCGATGAGCTGTTGATATGCGACGGTTTGTTACACAGAATCCATCCGGAATCGGAAACCCCGACGTCGCTAGCCGAGCGAGGTTCGCTCCTTTCCCGCCGACGAGCTCACGGTCAGTCGCTTCAGAATCGTTCAACGAAGACGACAGCCGGGTCGTCAACACGTTCTCCGCCGAGTTCACTCATGGAATCCTCCACGGAGTCCTGCTTTCGTGTCGGAGGGTCCCCCACGGAGTCCTGTTCTCGCGTCAGTCCGGCCGCGACGGCCGCAATGAGTGTCTCTCGAACCGCGGGATATCGTTCTTCCCCGATTCGTTCTCTCTGTTGGGCCAGCCGAACGACAGCCCTGATCGTATGGGCGATCGTTTCCGGGTCCGGTCCGATAACTTTCCCTTCGTTGTACCATCTCTCGATGTGAGGAAGGAAGAAGTCGATCGCTCTCTCTCGTTTCTCGGATACTTCTTCGTCCGAAATCCGTTCGCCTACACGGGTCAGTTCCTGTTCTTCGATGAGGACTCGGCGGAATATCGGATTGGACTCCATCTCGCTGAGAGACTGTTCGAGTAGTGCTGCGATTGCAGTCTCCGGGTCGTCGTGTGTCCGAAACGATTTCCCCAACAATCGGGGAATTACTTCTTTGCTCTCTTGCTCTAAGATATCGATGTAGAGCGCTTCTTTGGAGTCGAAATACTGGTAGAAGGTACCGGTGCCGATGTCCGCCGGTTCAGTGAGTTCCGCTATCGTCGTCTTGCGTATTCCCTGTCGTGTGAACAACTCTCGACCGGTATCACGGAGCGATTCTCGGACTCGTTCTCGTTTTTCCGCTGAAAATGAAGGCATAGTTTGTGGTGGGCTTCGATGGGACGACCTGGTTCGTGACGACTGAATATGTGCTATCTGAATATTTGAGTATTTCGTTCAAACGTTCATAACGAGTCGTTCCCGTCTCGGAGACCGGTGATAGAATGCATCTCATAGCGCTGGCCGGGAGCGAGGATGAAAGTCCGCGTGGAGAAATCCTGTTTAGCAATTCCGGCATCCGTTCCCACAGGAGGTGTCCACGAACGATTCAGCGTCAGGGATTTTCGGAGCAGACGCCATCCGTCGTCGTCATCGGTCGATAGCGGTTCGACTGACGGCACTGACTGACGAATAGCCGACGAGCGACGCCGCCGACGAATTTCCACCGAGTGATTTAACGGAATGGAGGCCCACGATACGAAATACGAAAACTGATGGTCCCAGATTTCTTTACCGCTACCGTCGTGGCGCTAGCAGTCGGGGTCGGGTTCGCGTTCACCTACTTCGGCTACTCCTTCGTGACGCAACTCACCTCGCTCGTCGGCGGTCTCGGCGGTGCCCTATTCGGCAGTTTCGCCGCTCGAACCCTCGCCCCCGCATTCGGCATCGGGTCGCCGAACCTGTTGCTTGTGTCGCTGGTCGGTGCCCTCCTCGGCGGCCTCATCGGGAGTCGGGTGGCCCACTCCGCCCAACGGTTCGCCATCGTCGGGGGGAGCGCCCTCGCCGCCGCCTCGGCGGCGTACGCGTCGTTCGGGTCGGGTGGAGTCGAAACGATTGCCCTCCCGATGCTCGACGGGGCCGCAGACCCGCTCGTCGGGTCGCTTCTCGTCGGCGGCGTCACGGGGATTCTCGTCTGGCGGTTCTACCTGCCGTTCCTGACCGTCGTGACGAGCCTCCTCGGGGCAACCATCCTCCAACAACTCGCGCGCCAGTGGGGGAACGTCCTCCCGGTGTTTCAGGCAGACGTGTGGGCGATGCTCGGGACGAACGAGGTGTTCTGGCTCCTTCTCGTCGGGTCGGGCGTCCTGATCCAGTATCGCCGCCATCGCCGCCTGAAATCCCACGTTCGGTTGCGGCGGCTCTCCCCCGGACGGTCGCGGTGAATCGACTTTTATTCCCGTATTAGTACTGTTCGACGATTTTCAGTTCATCGCACTGTCGGACACCACAAAGCTTTCACCAGATGTGATGGAAACTATTTGTGAATCCACATGTCCCCCTGGTTGGTCACCTACACGTTCAGAGATGGGAGCACCGTCCGCCGCACCCTCGATGCTCCGACGATAGACGACGCGTACGAAGCGTCCACCCTCCCGAAGACTATCGGCGACCGCGTTCTCGACGGGATAACCATCGAGGAACGAGCGCAGCGATCCGACGGCCACCGCACGTCGATACGGTTCGGCGAAGAGGAGCGAGGTACGGAACCCACGCCGCAACCGCGGATGGCGGAGTCCGGCGAGCGCGTGCGGAAAGTCGCGGGGGATACGTCGTAAGCGACCCGTCCACGTGGACGGGTCGCTGAAGATATCATTCGAAACGAACCGGTAGGTCAACCGCCCCAATACGACGAATGACTCCTTTCGGACACTATCGATTCTGGCGTCTCGAATTCGAATGATTCTCCACCGACATCCACGAGGAACGCGCACCTACTCCACGTCCTCGAACGCTTTCAACACGACCTTGCTCAGCGACGGGTGGATGTGAATCGTCTCGGTCACGTCGCCGACGGTCCCGGACCCGCTCGCCAGCGCGAGAAGGACCTCGTGAATCAGCGTCGAGGCGTCGGTACCGATGATGTGACAACCGAGAACGGCCCCGTCAGGGTCGGCGAGCACCTTGACGAAGCCGTCCCGGTCCTTGAGCGCGTTACCCATCACCGTCTCCCGGTAGTCACATCGACCGACGGCGTACTCCCGCCCAGCATCCGCCAACTCTTGTTCCGTTTTTCCCGTTCCGGCAATCTGCGGTGACGTGAAAATCGCGTGGCCCATGCTCGTATACTCGACCGCCTCTCGCTCTCCGTCGAGGGCGTTTTTCACGACGTACTTCGTCTCGTGGTCGGCGGCGTGTTTGAACTCGTAGGTCCCGATGACGTCACCCTGCGCCCAGACGTGTTCCGCGCTCGTCTCCAGAAACTCGTTCGTCTCGACGTAGCCGCGGTCGTCGAGTTCGATACCCGCTCGTTCCGGGTCGAGACGGTCCGTGTTCGGCCGTCGTCCGGTCGCAACCAGCATCTTGTCGGCCGTGACCGCGACCGGTTCGCCGTCCTCCGCGGTCGCCGTGACGGTCACGCGTCCATTCGCTTGGGAGACCGCGGTCGCCTCGTAGCCCGCGTGAACCGTGTGGCGACGACGGGCGATTTCGGTGAACGTCTCCGCGACGTCGCGGTCCTCGTTCGGGACGAGCACGTCGCTCCGACCGATGATGGTGACGGCCGTCCCCAGCGCCTCGTAGAAGTAGCCGAGTTCCGCGGCGATGTAGCCGCCCCCGACGATGACCAGTCGGTCGGGTTGGCTGTCGAGTCGGAGCGCGTCGGCGCTCGTGAGATAGTCCACGTCCTCGATGCCGTCGATGGGCGGAATCGACGGGCGCGCTCCGGCGGCCACGACGACTTTTTCGCCACGGATGCGCTCGTCGCCGACGTTGAGGGTTCGCTCGCCGACGAACCGCGCGTCGTCGCGGAACAGCGTGACGTTCTCGCGCTCCTCGTCGGTTCGCTCCATCCTCCGCGATTTGCCGTCCACCGCTCGGGTTACCTCGTGGACGATGCGGGGAAAATCGATCCGTTCAAGGTCGGCGTCGATGCCGAACTCGCCCGCTCGCCCGACGGTTTCCGCCACGTCCGCCCGGTGTATCAGCGTCTTCGACGGGTTACAGCCGCGGTTGACGCACGTTCCGCCGATAGGCCCCCGTTCGACGAGCGCCACGTCCAATCCGCGGTTCGCGGCCGCGAGCACCACTTTGTTTCCGGTTCCCCCACCGATAACGACGACATCGAACTCCTCCATTCCGTTCACCCGAACTCCGTACGACGAGGAGGGTCAAGAATCCCCGAGGCGTTCCTTAGAGGAGTCGGTCGCCGCTGACCGTCACGGACACCGAATCGACCGTCTTCCCGTCGAAATCGACGGCGGTGAGCGTGGATTTCCCGACGGGCAGGAAGACGCTCTTCGACGTTTGGCCGCTGTAGACGCCCGCCGTGTCGAACTCGCTTCCGCTCGAACTGACGACCACGAGGGTCCGAACGCCGTACTCCGTCGTCGCTGACGGCGTGAAGCTCACTTTCGCGTTCACGCGACCGCTGGCCCACGGTTCGCTGACGGAGACCGCTTTGAACACGGTCGAATCCTCGATACCCGTTACGCGGACCGTCGGGCTGAGAGTCAGGCATCCACTCGTTCCGACGATTCCCGCGGCGGCCGCCGCACCGAGGAACGCTCGACGTGAGCGTCGGTTCTCCACTTCGTTCGCGTCGTCGTTCCCCGTCATCGCTGTGAATCCCGCAGGATGAGCGGTCCGATGGCGAGGGTTCGTTTGGCGACCGTGGCGATACGGAGGATGTACGAGACGAGGAGCATGAACGGAACCAGCGTGACGCTGAACGCCGCGCCGACGACCAGCAGGATGTCCGAAAATCCGAACGTCGTTCCCGTGAACGTCCCGCTGCCGACGAACGCGAGCATCGCACCCGCCACGAACAGCGCGGGAATCGCGGCGTACAGTATCATCTGCGAGAGGTCGATGAGCGCCCACTGGAAGTAGAGCGTCTTGATGTGTTCGCGTGCGGGGCCGAACATGGACAGCGAGGTCTTCAACCGCTCGAAGAGTCGATACTGGTCGTCCGTGAGGTCGTCCCGATACTCGTCTCGCATCCGTTCGACGTGGAATATTTTCCACGAGTAGTTGAAGTTGAGCGCCGCGAACAGCACGTCGAACGTGCCGAACGTCGCACCGTCGAGTTGTTCTTTGACGGTATCCGCGTTCCCGGTGAGGCTGTCGATGAACTCGTCGAGTTCGCCGCGCAGTTCCTCGTTTCCGTCCCGTTCGACGGAGTTCCGAAGTTCGTTCGCTCGTTCCTCGGTCGTGTCGATTATCTCGCTCAGGAACTTCGACGGGTCGGACGGCGTGGTGTGGCCCAGCATCTCGCCGACGAAATTCCGGAAGTCCATCGCGTCGCTCATCCGTCCGCGCTGGTCGCCGAGCGGACCGTTCTCCTGTGAGATAACCAACTGCGTGATGGTGACGACGAGCGTCGTCGCGGTGATGTTCGCGCCGAGCATGGTCGAGAACATCGTCTCGATGGTGTCCGATTTCGCTATCTCGGACCGCAGGGGCGGGTAGAGGAACGTCCCGGCGATGACGAACGCGACGAAAAAGAGCAGGACTATCGCACCCGTTACGAACAGTCGTCTCGCGCCGAGAACGACCCAAAGCTTTGCTCTGCTCTCGCCCGCCCGCTCGCGCATCGTGTTGGCGGTGCTGATCTGGTCGCCGTTGTCGTCTCGCTCACTCATTCTCGTCGTCGTCATCCCTCCATGCCGGTCGCTTGAAGACGAGATACTTCGTCCCGCCGCCGACGTATTCGATGGTCGTCACCAACTCCCAGCCGTCTTCGCCGAGGTCGTTCAGGTCGTTTTCGGGGTCGATGGATTCCTTTTTCGTGCTTCCCCGCGGCGGCCTGATGGTGTGGTATTCCCACCGCTCGGTCGCTCGTTTCGCCATGGATGGTTTTCTTCGGGGGAGGGAAGGAATAGAATTGTGGCCCCGAACTGTCGCGTAGCGGTCCGCGAGACTACAGGTCGAGGAACTCCTCCGCGTTCTCCCAGAGTATCTTCCGCTGGACCTCCTCGGGGAAGTCGAGGTCCTCGAACTGGTCCAACCACTGTCCGGGGCGAATCATCGGGTAGTCCGTCCCGAACATCACTTTGTCCCGCAGGAGCGTCTTCGCGTAGTGGAGCACTTGGTCGTCGATGTACTTCGGAAGCCACCCGGAGAGGTCCATGTAGACGTTGCCCTTCTGCTGGCAGATGGCGAGTTGCTCCTGTTCCCACGGGAACGCGGGATGTGCGAGCAGAATCTGGAGATCCGGGTGCTCGGCGGCCACGTCGTCGATGAGCATCGGGTTTCCGTACTTGATTTTGAGGCCCCTACCGCCTGGTGCACCCGCGCCGAGTGTCGAGTTCCCGCCGTGGAAGACGACGGGAACGCCGAGGTCCTCGATGGTCGAGAACAGTTCCTCGTGTTCGGGAGCGCTCGGGTCGAAGCCCTGAGCTATCTGTTGGAATTTGAACCCGGAGAGGTCGAGGTCGTTGACGACGCGTTCGGCTTCCTCCACGCAGTCGTCCTTCAGGGGGTCGACGCTGCCGAAGCCGATGAAGAAGTCGTCGTACTCGTCGCGGACTTCAGCGACGTAATCGTTCGGCACCGGCGGGTTTCCGGTGTTGGTCTCGGCGTCCCAGCCGAGCAGAATCGTCCGACCGATTCCGGCCTCGTGGTACTCCTCGACGAGCGAATCGTAGGTGTCCGTCTCCATCTTCGCGCCGAACTTGTCCGCGGCGTCCTCCATCATCTGCCCGCCCGCGTCCTCCAAGAACTCCTTCGTCGGCTGGTGGGCGTGCGTGTCGATAATCCGCGGTTCGTCCTCCGTTTCGAGTACGTCGAG
>NZ_MEIH01000148.1:0-8337 GCF_001723155.1 Haladaptatus sp. W1 | reverse complement strand
GGACGTCAACGTCCTCTGGGTCGATTCCGACGAGATGGACGACGACCACGAGGAACGCCTCAAGGAGGCCGACGGAATCGTCGTCCCCGGCGGGTTCGGCAGTCGCGGAACCGAAGGCAAAATCGAGGCCATCCGTTACGCGCGCGAGAACGACGTGCCGTTCCTCGGCCTGTGTCTCGGCTTCCAGATGGCCGTCGTGGAGTACGCCCGGAACGTCCTCGGACTGGACGACGCGAACTCCGCCGAACTGGACGCCGACACGCCGCACCCCGTCATCGACATCCTCCCCGAACAGTACGAGGTGGAGGACATGGGCGGGACGATGCGCCTCGGCGCGCACGAAACCGACATCGAATCAGGAACGCTCGCGGAGGACGTCTACGGCGCGACGAGTTGCACGGAGCGCCACCGCCACCGCTACGAGGTGAACCCCGAGTACTTCGAGGACTTCGAGGGTGAGGACCTCGTTTTCTCCGGCAGTGCCGGAAACCGGATGGAAATCCTCGAAATGAACGACCACCCGTACTTCTTCGGGACGCAGTTCCACCCCGAGTTCCGCTCCCGTCCCGACCGCGCGAGTCCGCCGTTCGTCGGCCTGCTCGATGCGGTCCTCGACGAAGCCGAGCAGCGTGAGGAGGTGGAAGCCTGATGGTCGAAACCGGCAAGTTCATCGAGAAAGCGGTCGCGGAGATTCGAGAAGCGGTCGGCGACTCGCACGCCATCATCGCGCTGTCGGGCGGCGTCGATTCGTCCGTCGCCGCCGGACTCGCGTACAAGGCCATCGGCGACCAACTCACGCCGGTCTACGTCGATACCGGCTTGATGCGCAAGGGCGAGACGAACCAGATTCGCAAGACGTTCTCCTACATGAGTTCGTTGGAGGTCGTGGAAGCCGAAGACCGCTTTTTCGACGCGCTTTCTGGCGTCACCGACCCCGAGGAGAAGCGGAAGGTCATCGGCGAGCAGTTCATCCGCGAGTTCGAGCGCGAAGCGCGGGTCACGGACGCGGACTACCTCGTGCAGGGGACCATCTACCCCGACCGAATCGAGAGTGAGGGCGGCATCAAGTCCCACCACAACGTCGGCGGCCTGCCGGACGTGGTGGACTTCGACGGCATCGTCGAACCCGTCCGCGACCTCTACAAGGACGAGGTGCGCGAGGTCGCTCGCGCCCTCGGCATGGAAGAAATCATCGCCGAGCGCATGCCGTTCCCCGGACCGGGACTGGCCGTCCGCGTCATCGGCGAGGTCACGCCCGAGAAGGCGCAGGTCGCACGCGAGGCGTGCCACGTCGTGGAGGAGGAACTGGAGGAGTACGACCCGTGGCAGGCGTTCGCCGCCGTCGTCGGCAAGGCGACGGGCGTCAAGGGCGACAACCGCGTTCACGGCTGGATTGTCGCAGTGCGGTCGGTCGAATCGCGCGACGGCATGACCGCCAGAGCGCAAGAGATAGACTGGGAGACGCTCCAGCGGATTCAGTCGCGCATCACCGGCCAGAACGAGAACGTCGCCCGCGTCGTCTACGACGTGACACATAAGCCCCCGGCGACCATCGAGTACGAGTGATGCGTGCAGTCATCGCAGGTCCCGACGACGGTAAACTCGGTCGCGCCCTCGAAGCCGAGGGCGTCGAACTGACGGCTGTCAACGGCGTCGCCTCCCGCCCCGCGCTCGAAGACGCGGCTATCACCGAGGCCGACCTCTTCGTCCTCACGGACGTCGGACAGGCCACGGCCATCGCGGTCGCAAAGGACGTGAACCCGGACGTTCGCGTCGTCGTCTACGACGAGCAGTCCATCCCCGAGTTCGCTCGGAGTCAGGCAGATCTCATCGTGGACCCGAACCTCCTCGATGCGAGCGCGGTCGCCGAGGAGTTGGCGGCCTAGCCGGGACGGTCTAACCGGGAGAGTACACGCGGTCGCACACCCTGGGCGACACGCGCGACGACCGGGGCGAAAAAGCGACGGTATCGGCCGGAAGGGGCAGGGTTAATCCCCATCCGAACGAGGATTTTGCATGCGCTACGAAGTCCGTGACGAGCTACCGACACCCGAGGAGTTCGTCGCCCTCCGCGACGCCGCGGGCATGGCACCCCGGAGTTTGGAGGCGGTCGAACGAGGCTTGCCGAACTCCGTGTTCGGCGTGACGGTCGTAGACGACGAAACCGGCGAGGTCGTCGGCATGGCCCGCATCATCGGCGACGGCGGGTCGGTGTACCAGATCGGCGACATGGCGGTCCACCCCGACCACCAGCGGCAGGGGCTTGGGTCCCGTATGATGGAGCGATTGATGGAATATCTGGAGGAAAATGCACCCGAAGGAGCCTACGTCAACCTCATGGCCGACGTGGAGGGATTCTACGAGCAGTTCGGCTTCGAGTACACGGCTCCCGCTTCGCGGGGATGTACCAGCGAATGTGACGGATTGAACGGGAGTGACGAATACGAAGTGCGTTCTCGCGTTGTTTTCGTTCGATTCGGGATTTGTTCTGGGGATATCGTCGTGTTGCCGCTGTCGGTCACTTTTGGATACGAGATTTTCGAAAGTCCTTGTCCACTCTCTAACTCGTGGCTGGTGTTGCTGTGACTGCAAGTACAGACGTCAATGAGACCGCACCGCATCGGCCACTCCCTCCCCAACCGATTCCTTCGCATCCGCTCAGTCACCCACCGTCAGAGCGTTGCTCTGACGAGCCATTCGTTCGTTCCGTTGTCACTCACGAAGACCTCGCACGCTTCACCGGGACGGCTCGGACGAGATGGTTCGCGGCGACGCCGCTCACTTTCGAGGTTTCTTCGAAACCTCACTGTCCTCGCCGCCCCGCAAGCGCGCGCCACGTTGTTTGCTCGACTGGCGGTCGGGATGGTTCCCATCCCCTCTCGCATGCGTTCGACTCACATCGACGCGACGAGTTCGCGCAGTCGCTCGCTCCCCTCGCGGAGGAAGGGGACGCCGTGGCCCATCGCGGCAACCTCGAACTCCGGCGTTCGGGAATCGAGCGAGACGATGCTGTCGTAGACCGCTTCGGTGTCGTAGCTGATGGCCCACGAGGAGGGTTCGAGTTTCCCGTGGTTTTCGCGCACGAGGTCGCCGAGGAAGGCCACGCTAAGCGATTCGCTGACGTACGCCGTGTGTCCCGGCGAGTGGCCCGGCGTGGCGTAGGCGGTGAAACTCCCGATTTCGTCGCCGTCCTCGATGGGACGAACCTCCTCGTCGGGACTGGAGAGGAGCGGTCGGGTCACGCGCTGGAGCGCTCCCTTGTGATTGTGCCAGTCGGGGGCGTCCGCGCGCGAGAGCAGCGGCGCGTCCGCCGCCCCGGCGTACACCGGCGCGTTGAGGGGCAGACGCGCGAGCGACCCGACGTGGTCGAAGTCGTAGTGCGTGAGCAGCACTCGGTCCACGTCGTTGATGGAGTACCCCACCTCCCGCACGCCGCGCATGATGTCGCCGCTGTCGAAGGGCGTCCCGGCGTCCACGAGGGTCAGGTCGCCGCCGTCGTCGGCGAGATAGCAGTTCACGCTCCCGAGGTCGAGCCACCACACGTCGTCCGCGAGTTGCGTTACCATATCGGACCCACGACGGCCAGCCACTTGAGCGTGAACGGGTGATTTTTGGTCGTGCGAGACGCAACTCCTGCTATGGGAACGCCACTGCCGACCGAGACGCGCGACATCGACCGGTGGCGCGCGACGAAAGCCGTCCTTCCGTTTCTCGCGCTCGGGCTGTTCGACCTCGTGCTCATCCTCGGATGGGGACTCAACCCGCTGTGGGGCTTTGCCATCCTGCCGCCGATGCTCTTCATCAGCGTGCTGGCGTGGATCAGCTTCAAATCCGGGTTCGTCGGCGACAACGCCGAATACGCGGAGGAATGAGCGTGTTGGACCGCACTCCGGACCTCGACCCGGACGACGGCGAGGTGCTGACCGACGAACTGGTCGTCACCGACGACGTGCTCGTGAAGGCCTTCGCGCTAGGTCCCGGCGCGGAACTCAGCCCGCACGAACACGGCGACAGCACGAACGTCTTTCACGTCATCTCCGGCGAGGTGACGGTGATTCAGGACGACGAGGAAGAGACGGTCTCGGCTCCCGGCGTCGTGCTCCACGAGCGCGGCGTCGTCCACGGCGCGCGCAACGACTCGGACGACGTGGCGATGCTGACGGCGAGCATCTGCCCGCTTCCGTGACGGCGGCAGGACTCTTTTCGACGGATTCGGTGCGGAAGATATTTGTTCCATCTCACCAACAATAACGGACGATGAACCACTCCCTCCGCCGGTTCGCGCTCGGGCTCTACGTCCTGTGGCTTCTCGCCACCGTCCTGCTCGTTCTCGGAAAGTACACCTCGTTCCCGACTGTGGCGGGCGTTCACAGCGCGGTCGTGGTCGGCGCGGCGGTGCTGACGGTGGGCGGGGCAGGGAAACTCGCTCGTGACGGCTATCGGCGGTTCGTCGCCTGAACTCCCGTCGAAGTTGCAGTTTGCTCCAACAACGGCACCGTCCGCTAGTCGAGGTAACCGCTTTCGGAACGACTTTGAAACCGCGATACATCCCCGCAGGCATGAACCGAATCATCGGGGAACGCGAATTGGATGAAACGCCGTTCTCCGCGGAAGCCGCCCGGGAGACGTTCGAACGGATGGTTCTCGCCCGGCGATTCGACGAGCGCGCCATCGCGCTCCAACGACGCGGGTGGATGAGCAGTTGGCCGCCGTACCGCGGACAGGAAGCCTCACAAGTCGGTGCCGCGCTGGCGATGGCCGACGACGACTGGCTCTTCCCGACCTATCGCTCGAACGGGATGCAGGTCGCACGCGGCGTCCCCATCAGCGACATCTTGCTGTTCCGCCGCGGACGACCGGAGTTCAACTCCGAACACGACATCCCGACGTTCCCCAAGCGGTACCCATCGCCACGCAAATCCCCACGCGGCGGGCGCGGCATGGCGATGAACTACCGCGGCGACGAGGACGCCGTTCTCTGTTACTTCGGCGACGGTGCGACAAGCGAGGGCGACTTCCACGAAGGGCTGAACTTCGCGGGCGTGTTCGACGCGCCGGTCGTCTTCTTCTGTGAGAACAACAACTGGGCCATCAGCCTCCCGCGACACAAGCAGACCGCGAGCGACAGCATCGCCGTGAAGGCGGAGGCCTACGGTTTCGAGGGCGTGCAGGTGGACGGCAACGACCCGCTGGCGGTCCGCGAAACGGTCGCCGACGCGCTCGACTCCGCCCGGAAGGGAAAACCGGTCCTCGTGGAGAGTCTCACCTACCGACAAGGTGCCCACACCACGAGCGACGACCCGAGCAAGTACGAGGACGTGGAACAGGACCTCCCCGAATGGCGGACGGCGGACCCCCTCGACCGCTACGAGACGTGGCTCCGCGAGCAGGGTGTCATCGACGACGAGTTCGTCGAGGAGGCCTACGACGAGGCGGACGAACTCCTTGCGGAGGCCGTCGAGGAAGCGGAAGCCGTCGAGGACCCCGACCCGCACGACGTGTTCGACCGGGTGTACGCCGACGTGCCCCCGCGACTCCGCGACCAGCGCGAATGGCTGGACTCGTTCCTCGAAGACCACGACGTGTACGAACTGGAACACTGAGAAGGGCAGCGAAAGCCGCGCTCGGGAGAACGAATCAGTCGATAGCGATGTACGTTTTGGTGTCCACGACGCCATCGAGTCCCTGAATATCGGACGAGGAGGTTTGGAGTACTTCGTACACCTCGTCCGTGTCCACCTCGACGATGATGTCGAAGTCCCCGGCGACGATGTGCGCCTCCCCCACGTTCGCCAGGCCGCGCACCGATTCGAGCAACCCTTGGGACTTTCCGGCGGCCGTGTTCACCATGATAAACGCGTGCACCATTATGCCGTGTGATACTCTATCATGCGAGAAAAACCTTTGCCCGGAGCGAAATCCACCCCGCTTCGGGCGACGAGCTCTCACCGGTCGGTCGCCAGCTCGTCTTCCCGATTTGACTCCCGGTCGCCGCGTCGAGCGTCTGCGTTCGTCCGGCCCAATCCGAGTATCTCCTCGCTCGCGCAGTCGAGACAGTAGTGATTGTAGCCCTCGGTCAAGGTGGTCACTGGGAGACCGGCGACGACGAACTCCTCACGGAACCGTCGTTCGACGCCCGCGTTCACACGCGAGTCACAGGCGACACACCGCTCCCGACAATCCTCGTCGGGATGAATCACCCCGTCGTCCACCGACGAAACGCGACCGAACCCGGAGAGGCCGCGACGACGGGCGATTTTTCGGCGAAGGGACGGATTCACCGCCACACCGAACGTGAGAAAGAGGAATGCAACGACAGTTAAAATGACCGCTGGAACTGCATCCCCGTGCTCCAGAAGGGCAGCGATGGCACCGAGTGCGGAAAAGGAACCGAATCCCACCATCAACCATCCCGCGATTTCGTACAGCATCGCGGAGACCGAATCCGCGACTGCCACTGCATTGGAGGACTGCTGGGGCATTTCGATTCAACGTTTTTCGGTCGAACGTAAACGTCTTTCCGTAGTGTGAGACCGCTCTCGTCCGACCGGTTTTTCGTCGTCCGTCCCCGACACGTGACCGAAATCAACCGGAACTCGCGTCGGAGAAAGCTTATTCAACCCCTCTATCGTACGGAGTGACATGCGATTCGTTATCATAGGTGCAGGTAGGGTCGGCCTGCGAACCGCTCGCGTCCTCCGCGAAGAGGGGCACGAGGTCGTGTTGGTGGAAAACGACGCGAACAAAGCGAAGCGTGCGCGCACCGACGACTTCGAGGTCATCGAGGGCGACGGGTCGCGCGAGTCGGTCCTCGAACAGGCGGACCTCGACACCGCGGACGCCCTCGGGGGGTTGACGGGGGACCTAAACGTCAACTTCGCGGCCTGCATGGTCGGCAAACACCACGGCTGTCGAACCATTCTGCGCATCGACAACGACTACCGGGAGGACATCTACCGGAAGTTCGCCAGCGACGTGGACGAAGTGGTCTACCCCGAGCGACTGGGAGCCATCGGTGCGAAAAACGCCCTCCTCGGCGGGAACATCCGCGCCATCGCCGATATCGCCCAGAACTTACAGGTGGTCGAACTCACCATCACCGAGGAGTCACCCATGCGCGGCTACTCCATCAGCGAACTCGAACTCCCCGCGAACTCGCGCATCCTCGCGTTCGGCAAGCACGACGAGCGGATCGGCATTCCGCTCCCGGACGACTCCCTCGAAGTCGGCGACAGGGTAGCCGTCCTCGCCGATTTCGCGGTGTTGGACGACGTTCGGAAGATACTCGTCGGCGACGGCAGTCGAGCGGCCGCGGGAGCGGGGGGTGTCTGAGATGGTCGCCGCATACATCATGGTCAAGGCGAATACGGGCGAGGCGGACCGGTTGAAGAACGAAATCCTCGATATCGACGGCGTGGAGGACGTTCACATCGTCGCGGGCGACGTGGACCTCATCGTGAAGGTGGACGTCGAGAAACCCGCCGAAGTGAAGACCGTCGCTGCCGACGGAATTCAGGGCGTGCAGGGCGTCGAGGACACCCAGACGTACATCTCGATGGACTGACATCCAGAGCCGAGAGAATCGCAAAACGACGCCGTTCGTCCTCTTTGTACGCCGTTCGGATGCCGTTCGTCCGATTCATACGCTTCGGACGTCGCTCGACTGCCACACGACCGATAGCCGACCGTTAGTCGTAGGATTGGTGTGCCCGGTTCAACATCCCCGCGGCGGGTTCGTCGTAGTCGTAGCCGGGAATCAGACCCTGCATCCACGTCCCCTCCGCGAAATCTACGACCGCCTTCGCGTTCTCGGCCGCTTTGTCGGGATACCCCGAGAACTCGACTTCGAGGACTACTTCGTCACCATCTCGCGTTATCGTCGGTGGCGTCGCGTCGTCCGAGGAAACGACCGTGTGGGCGTCTTCCAGTCGGAGTTCGAGCGTTTCGAACCAGCCGGTTTCAACGACGTCGGCGACCGAATCGTCCGCCACGACGCCCGAAATCATCGGCATTCTGACGGTCACTTGGATGGAGTCGGATACGGTAACGCGTCCGTCGAACGGCGTCGTGGTCACGAGATAGCCGTCGTCGTCCGGTTCGAAGCCGTCGTGCAGGCCGAAGGCTCGTTCGACCGCGTTCGTCTGCGTCATTGCCCGTCGGTAGGGCCGGAGAACGGAAGGGCGTTACGAGAAGTCGCGGCGGACATCGACGTCGGACGACCAGTACAGGTCGTGGTCGTAGACGACCGCCGTATCTTCGAGTTTTAGGTATCGTTGCAACTCGTCTCCCGTGACCGTGAACGTCGGTAGGTCGCCACCCAATAGGTAGTACGACTCC
>NZ_MEIH01000147.1:0-8669 GCF_001723155.1 Haladaptatus sp. W1 | reverse complement strand
GCGCGTCGCGTGTCGTCGGTAGCGACGTCTTGCGGCGTCGTCACGACGACGGCACCGGTCACAGGTAGTCCCTGGAGGATGGTCAGTTGCACGTCGCCGGTTCCCGGTGGCAGGTCGACGACGAGATAGTCGAGTCCGCCCCAGGCGACGTCCTCGAACAGGTCCGACAAGACGTTATGGGCCATCGGGCCGCGCCAGACGACCGGTTCCTCCTCGCCGACGAGGAGGCCGACGCTCATCACTGACACGTCGTACGCCATCGGTGGGATGATGCGGTCGGTGTCGCCGTCGTGCGAGACGGTGGGGTCGTCGTCGACGCCCAGCATCCGCGGGACGTTCGGCCCGTACACGTCGGCGTCGAGAATGCCGACGCGCGCGCCCCGTTCGGCGAGACCAGCGGCGAGATTAGTCGCGACGGTCGATTTTCCGACGCCACCTTTGCCGGACGCCACCGCTATGACGTTTTTCACGCCGGGGAGTCGTACTCTCGATTCTCTTCGGCGCGACGACCGGAACGGGCATCGGCTACCTCGTCGGACTCACCAGCGGACTCGGCCTCTGGTATCTCGGGACGAAGGAGATAGACCGGGCGTACTGGACCCTGCTCGACCCCTACGCGGAGTACACGAAGCAGGTGCGTCGAACCGTGGCGGGAACGACACCCCACGAATCGACGTACACGCTGAACTACAGTTCCGGCGCGTCCCTGTTCGTAACGCCCGACGAACGCTACTTCACTACGACCGTCTTCGTCGGCGACGAGACGGTCACGTTCCACGAGGGCGTCGGCGTCGATATGGTGGCACGAGTTCCGTATTCGAAGGACGAAGCGACCGAGATACGTTACGAGTGGCTCTCCTCGATTCAGTACGAGAAACCGTACGTGCGCCTCGAACTGACGAGCGGAAAATCGATTCGATACTACGCGAACGACCGTCCCGACGAGTTGCTGGCCGAGGTGGGTGAGCACATCGAACGCCGTTCACGGGACACCGCGGAAGAAACGGCCGCCACGGGAAAAATGGCCGAACGAGTTCAGCGCGAATTCAACTGACCAGCGCCGCGTCCAGCACTTCGAGCGGGTGGCGGATATCGTAGCCCGTCCCGTGATTCATCTGCATCGCGCCGCGATTGCGAGCAGAGTCGGAAGCGGCGCGACCGAATCCGAGAGAGCCTTCAGAACGGCGAACGCGACCACCGACGCGAACAGGCTGGCGAGGATGCCGTTCGCCAGCGAGGCGACGATGGCCGCCCACACCCGGTCGTCGTCCGGGACGAACGACGGTTCGACCAGTCCTTGGTGCAGTCCGGACGCGAGGCGCGCGCCGAGCGACCCGTAGACGTTCCCGCGGGTAGCGAGAAGGGCGGGGACGAGGACGAGCAACCCCGCCACCTGACGGAGTTCGGCGCGCATTCCGCTGAGGACGACGCCCGCGAACAGCCCACCGACCATGCTCGCGGCGAGGGCGGGGAGCGCTTCGCGGTACGCCTCGGCGGCGACTTCCCGAACGGTCATCTACTGCTGTGGACACGGGCACGGGACAAAAAAGCGGTGTGTCGCGATTCCACTTGCGCCGATAGTTCTGGTCGGACGAAATCGAAGAGAAAGACGACTATCTGAACGGCCCCATGCCGCCCATACCGCCACCGCCGCCACCGCCGCCGCCCTGCATCTTCTTCATCATGCGCTCCATGTCGCCGCCCTGTCCCATCCCTTGGAACTGTTTGAGCGTCTGGGACATCATCTTGTGCTGCTGGAGGAGTTCGCGGATGCGTTCCTCGTCCTGCCCGCTCCCGCGAGCGATGCGGCGAATCTGGCTCGCGCCGATGGACCGCGGGTTTTCGAGTTCCTTGTCCGTCATCGAGTCCATGATGATCTCGAAACTCCGCATCCGGTCTTTCGTCACGTCCATCGCGTCGTCCGGGAGTTCGTCCATGATTCCGCCGCCGAAGCCGGGAATCATGTCCATGACCTGTTCGAGCGGCCCCATCTTGTTCATCGCGTTCATCTGATGGCGCATGTCGTTCAGGGTGAACGACCCCTTCATCATGTCCTCGGGGTCCCAGTCCTCTTCCTCCTCCGTCTCGGACATGGCGCGCTCGACGCGCTCGGTGAGCTGTTTCAGGTCGCCCATGCCGAGCAGGCGCGAGATGAAGCCGTTCGGCTCGAAGCGCTCCACGTCTTGGACCGTCTCACCGGACCCGAGGAAGGCGATGGACGAGTCCGTCTCGTTGACCGCCGTCAAGGCACCGCCACCCTTCGCGGTCCCGTCGAGTTTCGTGATGACGACGCCGTCGATGCCGATGGACTCGTCGAACTGCTGGGCTTGATCTTTCGCACCCTGTCCGATAGCCGCGTCGAGGACGAGCAGGTTCCGGTCGGGGTCGACGACGGACTCGATTTCCTCGATTTCCTCGATGAGGTCGTCTTCGAGCGCGTGGCGACCCGCCGTGTCCACGATGTGGATGTCGGCGTCGGCCGTCTCTTCGAGTCCTTTCCGCGCGATGTCCACGGGGTCCTCGTTGTCCGGGTCACCGTAGAAATCGACTTCCGCGCGGGAGCACATCTCCTTCGCCTGGTCGTACGCACCGGGCCGGAAGGTGTCCGTCTGGATGACGGCGGGGCGAAGCCCCTTCTTCGAGAACCACCACGCCATCTTGGCGGAGGTGGTCGTCTTCCCCGACCCCTGCAATCCGGCGAGGAGAATGGTCTGGTTTTCGAGCGGGATTTCCGTGCTCTCGCCGACGAGGCCGACGAGCTCCTCGTAAACGATACTCAGCACGTGGTCGCGGGCCGTCGTCCCGCCCGGCGGTTCCTCCTCCAGCGCGCGCTCCTTGATGGACGAGGAGAGGTCCATCACGAGACTCACGTCCACGTCGGCCTGCAGAAGGGAACGCTGGATTTCCTTTACAATTTCCTCGACGTCATCTTCGCTGACGCGCGATTTCCCACTCAGCTTGTCGAGTGAGCCGCGAAGAGAACTGCCGAGATTGTCGAGCACCATCGTTGTGCTCCCTTGGGTTCGTAGTCGTTTAAAGGCTTTTTCTAGTCCGTCGGCGTCAGTCACCGGACCGTGCCTGCCCGAACTGCTGGGGCGGCAGTCGGAGTTCGTCGAGACCCGGCAGATGCTTGATGTTGTAGATGACCTGCATGTGGTCCGTAATGGGCGCGCTGATACAGGAGAGTCGGAACCCGCGGTCCAGCATCTCGGACGAGAGGACGTGATTCGATGGCATGTCCATCTCCCCGTCCACGACCGCAACCGCGCAGTTCGCACACGCCCCGCCGCGACAGGCGAACGGCCACTCGTACCCCCTATTTTCCGCCGCTTCGAGAAGCGTCTCGTTGTTGAGAACGTAGAACTGCCCGTAATCCTCGGCATCCAGCCCCATGGCGGCGGCCTTGTCGAACAGTCCGTCGTCGTCCACGTTCCAGTCGTAGTCGTCGATGACCTCGTAGTTGAGAAATTCGACCATCGGATGCTTCGGCGTTCGGTCCCGCTCCTCGACGCGTTCTTCGTCGGCGGCTTTCTCGTCTTTCTCGCCGCCGATGTCTCCCGATTGAATCGCCTGATACGCCGCTCGGACCCGCTGGAATTCGCGGTGGGACCCACCGTGGTCCGGGTGGGCCTCCTTTATCCGTCGTCGATACGCCTCGACGACTTCCTCGTCATCCGCATCCGAATCGAGTCCGAGAACGCTGAACGGGGAGTCCACATGTGAGTGGTAGGAAATGGAGCGCATAAATCCTCTTCCCCTGCGGTCGGGTCGAACCGGTCACCGGTGTCAACGTTCAAGCCCGCTGGCGACGAAGGGTCGCGCATGCGACTGTTCGTGAGCATCGACCTGCCCGACGACCTCGCGGAAAGCGTGGACGGCGTTCAAGACAGGTTCCGCGACGCCGACGGGCTCTCGTTTACGGACCCGAGACAGGCCCACGTCACGGTCTCGTTCCTCGGCGAGGTGGATGACGACCGCGTACCCGTCATCGAAGATGCGCTCGAATCGGCCGTCGATGACGACATCGACTTCGGGCCGTTCGAGGCCGAGGTCGGCGGCTTGGGCGTCTTTCCGAGTTTGGAGTACATCAGGGTCGTGTGGGTCGGCATCGGGGACGGCGCGGAGGAGATGGTCCTGCTCAACGATGCCGTCGAGTCGCGGTTGTACGACCTCGGCTTCTCGCCGGACGACAACGAGTTCGTCCCGCACATCACCATCGCCAGAATGAAGCACGCGGGGGGAAAGGAACTCGTTCAGCGGAACGTCCGCGAACTCGATCCGACGGTCGGTCGGATGGACGTTTCGGAGGTCAGGCTGACGAAGAGCGAACTGGGCGCGAACGGCCCGAGCTATTCGACCGTCGCGGCGTTCCCCCTGTGAGGCCGCTTGAAAGGAACAAGATTTTATGCGACGGCGGAAAAGTGGCAACCACTATGGGCAAGAAGTCGAAGGCCAAGAAGAAGCGACTGGCCAAGCTGGAACGGCAGAACAGCCGCATCCCGGCGTGGGTCATCATGAAGACGGACCGCGACGTAATGCGAAACCCGAAACGCCGCAGCTGGCGGCGTAGCGACACTGACGAATAATGAGCGCAAGTGATTTCGAGGAGCGAGTCGTGACGGTTCCGCTCCGAGACGTGACGGCAGAGGCAAAGCACAAACGAGCGAACAAGGCGATGAAACTGGTGCGCGGGCACCTCGCCCAGCACTTCAAGGTGGACGAGGACGACGTGCGTCTCGACCCCTCCATCAACGAGGCGATCTGGTCGCGCGGTCGAAAGAACCCGCCGCGAAAGCTCCGCGTTCACGCCGCCCGCTTCGAAGAAGAGGGCGAGTCCGTCGTCGAGGCGGAGTACGAAGAGTAGAGCGGTGCTTCGTACCGCGTTCAACGGCTCGGCGTACATCGGCGTCTTCGCACGTGCGACTGACGAGTATCTGCTCGTCCGCCCGGATTTGGACGACGAACTCCTCGACTCCCTCCGCAAGGAGCTGGAAGTCGATGTCGTCGGAACCACGCTCGGTGGGTCGTCCACCGTCGGCGCGCTGGTGGCGGGCAACGAGAACGGTTTGCTCGTCAGCGGTCGCATCACCGACCACGAGCGCGAGCGAATCGAGGCCGTCGTGGACGTTCCGCTCACGAAGTTCCCGGGGCGCATCAACGCCGCCGGAAACGTCGTGCTCGCGAACGACACCGGGGCCTACGTCCATCCGGACCTCCCTCGGGAGGCCGTGCAAGCGGTTTCGGACGGGCTCGACGTTCCGGTCGAACGCGGCACCATCGCTGGCGTTCAAACGGTCGGAACGGCCGGAGTGGCGACGAACAGAGGCGTTCTCTGCCACCCGAAAGCCACCGACTCGGAACTCGACGCTATCGAGGAAATCCTCGGCGTCCCGGCCGACATCGGCACCATCAACTACGGTGGGCCGCTGGTCGGGTCCGGACTCCTCGCCAACGCCCACGGCTACGTGGTCGGAGAGGAGACGACCGGTCCCGAACTCGGCCGTATCGAGGACGCGCTGGGCTATATCGACTGATTTTCGGCTCGTTACGTTTTCGGTCCGAGTTAGCAACATTCTTCCCGCTTGCTCACGCACGTGTGGACATGAGCACGATTACTCGCGGAACGGAGTGTGAAGCACGATGATGGGCGGCGGCAATCAACAGATGCAGCAGATGCAACAGCAGCTCCAGCAGTTGGAAGCCGAGAAGGAAGAACTGAACGGCGAAGTCGAAGACCTGCGCGACGAGAAAGGTGAAGTCGACGAGGCCATCGAGGCAATCGAATCGCTCGACACCGGCTCGGTCGTCCAAGTTCCGCTCGGCGGCGGCGCGTACATCCGCACGAACGTCGAGGATATCGACGAAATCGTCGTCGAACTCGGCGGCGGCTACGCCGCGGAGCGCGACCAGGAGGGCGCAATCGCGTCGCTGAAGAGCCGCAAGGACCTTCTCGACGACCAGATCGCCGACCTGCAGGAGGAAATCGGCGAGGTCGAAGCCGAGAGCGACCAGTTGGAGCAGAAAGCACAGCAGATGCAACAGCAGCAGATGCAACAGCAGATGCAGCAGATGCAACAGCAGCAGGAAGACGAGGACGAATAACCGGCGATGTTCGACAGTCTGAAGGATAAGCTGAGCGGGTTCCGTAAGGACGTCGAGGAGACGACCGAGGAGAAGGCCGAGGAGGCCGACGAAGCGGAAGCTGAGGCGGACGCTGAAACGGTCGAGGAAACGGTCGAAACGGAACCCGCGGAGACGGAGACGACACCCGAGCCGGAATCGACGGACGACTCCGATTCGGAGGACGAAGAGTCCAGCAACGGGCGCGGCGGTTTCGCCCAGAAGGCCAAATCGTTCGCTCGCGGTGAAATCGTCATCGAGGAGCAGGACGTCGAGGACCCGCTCTGGGAACTCGAAATGGCGCTGCTCGAAAGCGACGTCGAGATGAGCGTCGCACAGGAGATGCTCGACGGCATCCGCAACGACCTGGTCGGCGCGACCCGCAAGTTCAGCGCCGAAACGGGTGATGTCGTCGAGGACGCCCTACGCGATTCCCTGCTGTCGGTCATCAGCGTCGGGCAGTTCGACTTCGACCAGCGCGTCGCCGAGGCGGACAAACCGCTCGTAATCATCTTCACCGGCGTCAACGGCGTCGGGAAGACGACGAGCATCGCCAAACTATCGCGGTACTTCGAGGAGCGCGGCTACTCCTCGGTGATGGCGAACGGCGACACCTACCGCGCCGGTGCAAACCAGCAGATTCGGGAGCACGCGGACGCGCTCGACACGAAATTCATCGCCCACGAGCAGGGAGGCGACCCCGCCGCCGTCATCTACGACGCGGTGGAGTACGCCGACGCCCACGACATCGACATCGTGCTGGGCGACACTGCAGGTCGCCTGCACACCAGCGAAGGCCTGATGGACCAGTTGGAGAAAATCGGCCGCGTCGTGGACCCCGACATGACCATCTTCGTGGACGAGGCCGTGGCCGGGCAGGACGCCGTGCAGCGCGCGAAGGAGTTCGACGAGGCCGCCGAAATCGACGGCTCGATTCTGACGAAGGCCGACGCCGACTCGAAAGGCGGGGCCGCCATCTCCATCTCGCACGTCACGGGCAAGCCCATCCTGTTCCTCGGAACCGGACAGGGCTACGACGACATCGAGCAGTTCGACCCCGAGCGGATGGTCGAACGACTGCTCGGCGACGAGGAAGAAGAGGAGTAATCGACTTCGGATTTTTTCGAAGCCGCCGTTCGAGAGTGGCGACACCACCGCTTTCGGGACGCGCGATGCGAACGATTCGCGCGGTCGGCGCGAATCGTTCCCGTGCCCGGGGAGGTAAGGGGACGCCGAGGGAGGGCGGTCGTGCGCTTCCGACCGCTCTCCCGCATGCGGTTGCGGTCGTTCATTGTGCCTAGTCGCTGCGGTCTAGGTCGCCAAATCGAACGGCGCTGGAGTAGTCACGGAACCACCACCAAACCCCGGACGAGCACTTCCTCGTCCCCGTCGTGATTCGCAATCCCCAAGACGACGGCTCCACTCCCCTCGAACGAAACCGGACGACGGAGAAATATCGTGTACGTACTGGAACTCGGCGGACAAGACGACGAATTCGCGGCGTGCGAAGCGGCGAGTGCGGCGAGCGGGGTGGAACTCGTCGCGCCCGGCCTCGCGCGCGCGGCGGCGATTACGGAGCGCGTTTCCAGCCTCGCGTACACCCACCGCGCGAACGAGTTGGTCGGAACGACAGACGCCGACGTGGCGAGCGCCCGAACGCTGCTCTCCGCCGCGCCGATAGAGCGCGAGGGGACGGTCGCGGTGCGTGCGCGCGCGGTCCGCGAGACGGCCGACGTCAGCACCCAGCAGGCCGAACGCGAGTTGGGGCAGGTGCTCGTGGACCGCGGCTTCGCCGTGGATTTGGACGACCCCGACCACGAACTCCGAGCGACGTTCTCCGGGGACCTGTGTGCGCTGGGGTGGCTGGAAACCGAGAGCGTGCGCGACTACGGCACGCGCAAACCGACCGACCGGCCGTTCTTCCAGCCCGGAAGTATGGACCCGCTGCTCGCACGCGCGTTGGTGAACATCGCCGGAGCAAGAGCGGGAACGACGCTCCTCGACCCGATGTGCGGGACGGGCGGCGTGCTCATCGAGGCCGCGCTGGTCGGTGCGCGGCCGCTCGGTGCCGACGCACAGGAGAAGATGGTCCGCGGGGCAGCCGAAAACCTCGACCACTACGCACCGGACGCCGCCGCGGCCACGGTTCGCGGCGACGCGACGCACCTGCCGTTCCCCGACGACGCCATCGATGGCGTGGTGTTCGACGCGCCCTACGGCAGGCAGTCGAAGATAGCGAACCTCGACCTCGACGACCTCGTTGCCGGTGCGCTCGCGGAGGCGCGACGAGTCGCCTCCCGCGCCGTCGTCGTCGGCGACCGCTCGTGGGCGAGCGAAGCGACCGACGCGGGGTGGAGCGTCGAAAACGAGTTCGAGCGGCGAGTACATCGGTCGCTGACGCGGTACGTCGTGGTGCTCTCGCGCTGAGAAGGTGTCGGAGTTCAGCTCATTTTGCCCGTCGCCGACAGTAGCGGCGGGACGAGGAGACCGAGGACGGCACCGTAGACGAGGTGGGCCAACAATCCCGACGGATGGAGATTCGGCACGAG
>NZ_MEIH01000146.1:0-7143 GCF_001723155.1 Haladaptatus sp. W1 | reverse complement strand
CCGCTCCGGCGACGACCGCACAGGAGACCGCGACGACGCAAGCCGCGACGACGACCAGCGCAGGAAACGAAACGACGGCCGGACTGAAACGACCAGTGCCGGAACCACGACGACGCAGGCAGCGACGACTAGCGCGGGAACCGACACGACGAACGCGAGCGTTGTCGCGTCGGTCTTCGACGCGTTCGGGGACCTCTTGTAACGTCCTCGGTTGTTTCTTTCGTCGAGCCTACTCATCGGCTGCTATTTTTCGCCGCGCGACGCAACCGACGATTCTTGTCCGGCGACTCCCTACCGATTCCCAATGGAGTCGCCGCTGTGGACCCAAACGCACGCGCCCGACCTCGCCGACCTGCCCCAACCGGAGGTACGCGACTATCTGGAGCGGGCGGTGAACGAGCGATAAACCTCGTTCTTCACGGCCCGGAAGGAAGCGGGAAGACCGCCGCCGTGCGCGCATTTGGCACGCGAGGTACACGACGACCCGGACAACGACCTTGTGGAGATCAACGTCGCGGACTTCTTCGACCGGACGAAAAAGGAGATTCGGGAGGACCCCCGATTTTCCAACTTCCTGCAGGGCCAAACCGAGTTCTCGAAACAGTACCGGCAGGGCTCGGGCAAGAAGAAGTACAAGCGCAACTGGTCGAAGCGCGAGATGATAAACCACGTCCTCAAGGAGTACGCGGGCTACGCGCCATCGACGGGTTCGTACAAGACCATCGTCCTCGACAACGCCGAATCCATCCGCGAGGACTTCCAACAGGCGCTCCGCCGCGTGATGGAGCAGTACCACGAGACGACCCAGTTCGTCATCACCACGCGCCAACCGACGAAACTCATTCCGCCCATCAAATCTCGCTGTTTCCCCGTCTCGATGCGCAAACCGACCGGCGGCGAAATCGAAACCGTCCTCCGGTCGATTCTGGACGACGAAGGGGTCAAGTACGACGAAGACGGGATTCAGTTCATCTCCGCCTACGTGAAAGGCGACGTGCGGAAGGCCATCCTGTACGCGCAATTGCTGTACGAACAGGAGGGTCGGGTTCACAGCGACGACTACGAAGTCATCCGCGAGTTCGGTATCAGCGGGCGCATCGGCGACATGCTCGACAAAGCCGAGCGCGGCGATTTCAACGACGCCCGCAAGGACTTGGACGACCTGCTCGTGGACGACGGCTACAGCGGCGAGGAAGTGCTCGAAGCCATCATGGACGCGTTCCGGCAGAACCGCTATTCGGGCGACGAACTCGCCGAACTGGTCGTCCTCGCGGCGGAAATCGACATGGACTTGGCGCGAGGAACGAGCGACCGGTTACAGCTTTCCCATCTACTGGCCGAGTTGGGCGCGTAGAAATCGGGTCGTTCTCCTCACCACGTGTTTCGCGGACGTGCGAAAGATGGCAAAATAGCCGCCGAACTGAAACGGTCGTCAGTCCACGAGGCGTTCGATTTCCGTCACGAGGATACCGCTGGCGCCGAGTCCCTTGACCTCGTTGAGTCTCGAACGCCTCGTGGACTGACGACCGTTTCAGTTCGGCGGCTATTTTGCCATCTTTCGCACGTCCGCGAAACACGTGGTGAGGAGAACGACCCGATTTCTACGCGCCCAACTCGGCCAGTAGATGGGAAAGCTGTAACCGGTCGCTCGTTCCTCGCGCCAAGTCCATGTCGATTTCCGCCGCGAGGACGACCAGTTCGGCGAGTTCGTCGCCCGAATAGCGGTTCTGCCGGAACGCGTCCATGATGGCTTCGAGCACTTCCTCGCCGCTGTAGCCGTCGTCCACGAGCAGGTCGTCCAAGTCCTTGCGGGCGTCGTTGAAATCGCCGCGCTCGGCTTTGTCGAGCATGTCGCCGATGCGCCCGCTGATACCGAACTCGCGGATGACTTCGTAGTCGTCGCTGTGAACCCGACCCTCCTGTTCGTACAGCAATTGCGCGTACAGGATGGCCTTCCGCACGTCGCCTTTCACGTAGGCGGAGATGAACTGAATCCCGTCTTCGTCGTACTTGACCCCTTCGTCGTCCAGAATCGACCGGAGGACGGTTTCGATTTCGCCGCCGGTCGGTTTGCGCATCGAGACGGGGAAACAGCGAGATTTGATGGGCGGAATGAGTTTCGTCGGTTGGCGCGTGGTGATGACGAACTGGGTCGTCTCGTGGTACTGCTCCATCACGCGGCGGAGCGCCTGTTGGAAGTCCTCGCGGATGGATTCGGCGTTGTCGAGGACGATGGTCTTGTACGAACCCGTCGATGGCGCGTAGCCCGCGTACTCCTTGAGGACGTGGTTTATCATCTCGCGCTTCGACCAGTTGCGCTTGTACTTCTTCTTGCCCGAGCCCTGCCGGTACTGTTTCGAGAACTCGGTTTGGCCCTGCAGGAAGTTGGAAAATCGGGGGTCCTCCCGAATCTCCTTTTTCGTCCGGTCGAAGAAGTCCGCGACGTTGATCTCCACAAGGTCGTTGTCCGGGTCGTCGTGTACCTCGCGTGCCAATGCGCGCACGGCGGCGGTCTTCCCGCTTCCTTCCGGGCCGTGAAGAACGAGGTTTATCGGCTCGTTCACCGCCCGCTCCAGATAGTCGCGTACCTCCGGTTGGGGCAGGTCGGCGAGGTCGGGCGCGTGCGTTTGGGTCCACAGCGGCGACTCCATTGGGAATCGGTAGGGAGTCGCCGGACAAGAATCGGTCGGTTGCGTCGCGCGGCGAAAAATAGCAGCCGATGAGTAGGCTCGACGAAAGAAACAACCGAGGACGTTACAAGAGGTCCCCGAACGCGTCGAAGACCGACGCGACAACGCTCGCGTTCGTCGTGTCGGTTCCCGCGCTAGTCGTCGCTGCCTGCGTCGTCGTGGTTCCGGCACTGGTCGTTTCAGTCCCGGCCGTCGTTTCGTTTCCTGCGCTGGTCGTCGTCGCGGCTTGCGTCGTCGCGGTCTCCTGTGCGGTCGTCGCCGGAGCGGCCGTCGTGGTCGGCTGTGCAGTCGCCGTACCAGTCTGCGTCGTCGTTTCCGCCGTCGTCGTCGGCTGTTCCGTCGTCGTTGCCGCCGTCGTGGTCGTCTCGTTGCCAGCCGCTTCGAGCGTTATCGACGCGATTTCACCGAAGTTACGGGTGTACACGCCGTGAGTGAACGTTCCAGGGTTTGCACCGCTGGTGTCTATCTCGAAGTTCACGTCGGTACTCTGACCGGAGTCCAAGGTGACGTTCTTGCGCTGAACCACGTTACCCTCCAACCGGAAGTCCACGGGTTGCGTGAGTTGCTGGTCGGTCGGGTTGCTGATAGTCGCGCTCACGGAGATCGTCTCCCCGATGGTCGCGTTCGACGGCGCTTCGAGGTTGCTCACCTCGAACGACGGACCGAGGTCAGAGACGTTCTCCACGGAACCGCTTTCCGCTTGGGTCGTGGTGGTCGTCTCTGCCGTTGTGGTCGTCATTTCCGCCGTCGTTTCGGGCGTCGTGGTCGTCGTCTCTGCCGCCGTCGTGGTCGGCTGTTCCGTCGTCGTCTTCACACACCCACATTCGCTCGTTCCGGTCGAGGTGGTGGTCGTTCCACCGGCCTGCGTCGTAGTCGTCGTAGTCGTCGGTTGTGCGGTCGTGGTCGCTGCCGCCGTCGTGGTCGCCGCACCCGTCGTCGTAGACGTGGTGGTCGGCGTTTCGGTGGCGGTCGCGGTCGTCGTTTCCGGCGTCGTGGTCGTCGTAGTCGTCGCACCGCCGCCGTTCTCGACGGTCACGTAGGCCGGGTCGACGACGATGTTGTTATCGACCACGTACGGCAGGTCCGCGCTGCCACCCGACGTCACGAAGTCGTACACCTGATTGTCGTTGGTGTCGAGATGCGCCATCGCGATGAGCGTCTGGCTCTCCGTCAACGGCTTATCGAGCGTCACGGTGACGTTCTCGTGCGTTCCCGGCTCGAGGTACTCCGAAGCGCCGACGACGCTGCCGACGACGTTCCCGTCGAGCAGGCTCGTGTCGTGAATGGCGACGAAGCCACCCTCCGACATGGTGACGGAATCGACCGTGACGGTCTGCCCGTCACTGGTCTGGTTGTCGAACGTGACGTTCGCGTCCAGCGGTTGCTGGGTCGGCTGTTCCGGGACGCCGGGCTGGCCCGGCATCTGCGGAAGGGTCACGTTCTGCGGCGCATCCACGATGAGCGTCGTGTTCTGTATCGTGATGTCGCGGAGCACCACGCGGACGGTATCGAGGTCGCCCGTCGTCGCCGCCGCGTTGGCTTGCTCCGAGGCCTTGTCCACATCGCTCTGCGAGACGCTCGGTCCGCGCTGGACGACCTCCTCCGCCGAGTCGTTCTGGAGCAGCGCCGTCGTGTTGATGCGAACCGTCTCGTCCTTCAGGTCGACGCCGCTGATGACTTCGGTGCGGTCGGGCTGGGTGCTGTCACCCACCACGAACGACCACTCGGCGATGGAGAGCGATTCGATGCGGAACACGAACTGCTGTCCCGTCTGATTCGTCTCGTTCCCCATCGTGGGGCCTTGCTGGCCCACCGAAATTTGAGCGTCGTCGACGACGGCCTCGCCGTTCGCCGTGTACGGTCCGTCGACGGTGCCGTTACCGATAACGAAGTCGTACACTTGGTTCGAGTTCGTGTCCATGTGCGGCATCGCGATGAGCGTCTCCGTCTCGTTGATGGGTCGCGCGAGCGTCACGGTGACGTTCTCGTGCGTTCCCGGTTCGAGATACACGGAGTTGCCCAACACGCTGCCGACGACGTTCCCGTCGAGCAGGCTCTGGTCGTGGATGGCGACGAAGCCACCCTCTTGCATGGTCACGGACGAGATGACGATGGTCTCGCCGTCACTTTGTTGGTCGTTTATCGTTACGTTTGCCTGCGATGTGTTCATCTGTGTCACATCGTTCAGGTTCGTAACTTGCGTTTCCGGTGCCGTACTTGACCCTCCCGAAGTCGCTAGCGATGTCGCAACACCGCCGGCGAAGACGACGAGAAGGGACACGAGTACAGCACTTACTGTTCTCGGGATTCGTGTCATATCTCTCCCATTCCGCGAACGATGCGACGACGAGGCGACCGATAAACGCCGTCCACCGTTCACGGGTTAAGACGCCGATTCGACGGGTTAAGTCGCTCCTTCCCCGGACGGCGCGGACACGCGGCGGGACGAACAACCGACGATTTCCGGCCGCCACAGCGACGCTTTCGAAGGCTGTTTAATCGTCGGCCATCGATTTGGGGTCAATGTCGATGCGCGTTACCTTCCTCGGAACCAGTGGGGCAGTGCCGACGACGGACCGAAACCCGAGTTCTATCCTCGTCAACCGGGAAGGCGACCGCCTGCTCTTCGACGCCGGTGAGGGGACCCAGCGCCAGATGATGCGCTTTGGCACCGGCTTTACCGTCTCCGACCTCTTCATCACGCACCTCCACGGCGACCACATCCTCGGAATCCCCGGACTGGTACAAACGTGGGATTTCAACGACCGCGACGACCCGCTCATGATATACACGCCGCGCGGAACCGGCGACGACATCGACGCGCTCGTTCGCACGGCGGGTCACCAACCGTCGTTTCCCATCCACATCACCGAAGTCGCGCCCGGCGAGGTCGCCGTCCGACGCGACGAGTACGAGGTCCGCACCTTCCGCACCGACCACGACGCGAACTCGCTCGGCTACGCGTTGGTCGAGGACGAACGGAAGGGCCGCTTCGACCGCGAGCGGGCGGAGGAACTCGGCGTCCCCGTCGGTCCGAAGTTCCAGCAACTCCACGCCGGAAACCCCGTCGAACTCGACGACGGCACCGTCGTCCGCCCCGAGCAAGTCGTCGGCGAACCCCGGCCCGGCCGCCGGTTCGTCTACACCGGCGACACCCGTCCCACCGAGCAAGTCGTCTCCGCGGCGGAAAACGCCGACTTGCTCGTCCACGACGCGACGTTCGCCGACGACCGGAAGGACCGCGCGAGGAAGACCGCCCACTCGACCGCGAGACAGGCCGGGAACGTCGCCCGGCGCGCCGATGCAGCGCGCCTCGCCATCACGCACGTCTCCTCGCGCTACGCCGGAAACGTCTCCGAGCACCTGAAAGAGGCCCGTGAGGAGTTCGACGGCGAGGTCTTCGCCCCCGACGACGGCGACCTCATCGACGTTCCCTTCCCGGACGAGTAGGACATTCGAACGGACGCGAGGCCAGCGGACGCCGTTTTGGAGCTCTCATCGGTGGACGATTTCGCAAGAGGCTCGCATGAAGCCACGCGAACGTCCCCGGCGCGCGCTGACACAGCCCTGAGGACAGCGAGCGGCGCCGCCGCGAGCCGTCGTCCGAAGGGGTGTACCGATAGCGTGCGGGGTCTTCGTGAACGGTATCTTCGTGAGTGCAACGAACGAGGGCACGAAAGACGCTCCGCGTCTTCCGGAGTGAACGAAGTCCCGAAAATCGAAGATTTTCTGGATGCGCAAACGCGAAGCGTTTGCAAGCAGCTCGTCAGAGCTTCGCTCTGACGGTGCTACCGTCCGTCAATATCCCGCTACCGACCGGATTTCACGGTCGAAAACTAATCCTACGGTGAAATACTATCATCTACTGAATTTTACTAAAAGATACTAAATCCTACTAACCAGCCTGAACACCAGCACCCCACTACTCCGAAAAAAGAAAACCGAATCTCGCTTTTTCAGCGTTATCGCAACTGTTCGCGTGCGGCGGCCATTCCGGCCTCCAAATCCACGTCCTCGCCGACGTCGAGGAACGCCTCGCCGATGGTGCGAACGCCGCGCAGAATCTGCTCGGACGAGAGGTTGCCCATGTTGCTCACGCGGAAGATTTCGCCGCCGAGGTGGGCCTGCCCGCCGCTGATGCTCGCGCCGCGCTCGGTCACGGCGTCGAAGAATTCGGTCGGGGTCTCGCGGACGTTGGCGGGGAGCGAAACCGCCGTCAGGGTGTTCGAGTACTCCGAGGCGTCGTTTCGCTCGGGGAACAGCGACAGTCCCATCGCGGTGAACGCCGACCGGAACGCGGCGGACTGACGGCGATGGCGGGCGATGCGCTCGGGCATGCCCTCCTCTTCGATGTGGCCGACGGCGAGCGCGAGTCCGCGGAAGAGCGGCACGGCGCTCGTGAACGGCGTCTGGTGGGAGTCGGCTTTGCGAAGGTGCCAGTCCAAATCCTCGT
>NZ_MEIH01000145.1:0-8541 GCF_001723155.1 Haladaptatus sp. W1 | reverse complement strand
TCCTCGCCCTCGGGGGCGGTTCGCCCGTCTCCGGGTCCACGACTTCGGGGTAGAAGTGGTCCTCCCAGACGTGGAGGCCGTCCTGTGCGTCCGCACACTCGATGGAGACGCCCGGCCCGATGATTTCCGAGAGGCCGTACACGTCCACTGCAGTCACGTCGAGCGCCTCCTCGATCTCCTCGCGCATCGGGTCGGTGAACGGTTCCGCGCCGATGATAACCGTCGAGAGCGGGAGGTCCTTCGGGTCGATGCCGCGCTCTTCCATCGCTTCCGCGAGGTACAGACAGTAGGAGGGCGTACAGGAGAGCACGTCGCTCTCCAAGTCTTGGAGCATGTCTATCTGCCGGGCGGTGTTGCCGCCGCCGACGGGGATGACGCACGCGCCGAGTTCCTCCACGCCGTCGTGGAACCCGAGGCCGCCGGTGAACAGTCCGTAGCCGTAGGCGTTCTGGACGACGTGCTCGGGTTCGACGCCCGCGGCGGAGAGCGACCGGGCCATCACCTCGCGCCAGACGCCGAGGTCCGACTCGGTGTAACCGACGATTTTCGGCTTTCCGGTCGTCCCGACGAGGCGTGAATCCGCTGTAGTTCGGCACGCGGGACCGCAAACATTCCGTCCGGGTAGTTGTCGCGGAAGTCCTCTTTCGTCGTGAAGGGAGTTTCGATACGTCCTCGACGCTCTCGATGTCGTCCGGCGAGACGCCGGCCTCGTCGAGCGCGTTCCGGTAGTGGGGGACGTTTTCGTAGGCGTGTGCGACCGTTTCTGCGAGTCGGTCGTCCTGAAGCGCACGCAGTTCCTCCGAGATGCACTCTCGGCATCACTGTATGTCATGCTTATTCATGATTTGAAGGGGTACGGGAAAACTGTTTCTCGATTCCGGCCGAAATATCGCGGCTCGACTGAACGTTTATTTCTCTCGCCGTTGCACGCGGAGTGGATGGCAACAGTCTCGGAACTATGGGGGCGGTCGAGCGCGGGCAAACGACACTGGCGAGTCTTCGTTGGCGGGTACGCCGCGGTCGTCTTCGCGCTCCTCGTCGTCGTGACGCTCGCCGGAGGGTCGATTTTCGCCGACTCGTTTCTACTTTCCGCGGCGCTGTTTTACGCGCCGCCGTTCGTCTCCGCGGCGAGCGCCTTTCGCGGTGGCGGCGCTCCCGCCAGCCTCGCCGTCGGTCTCGCACCCGGCGTTTTGTTCGCGTTCGTCGTCGGGAGCCGCGCTCTCGTCGGCCACCCCGTACAGGGAGAAGCGCCGCTCTGGGCGCTGACCGTTGGGTTCTCACTCCTCGGCGTGGTCGGGGCGCTGCTCGGGTACGGACTCGGAAAGGGGGTGCTCCGATTCGTGGAGGGGTAGCTGATTCGGGTGACGCGAAAGGGAGGAAAGG
The DNA here is from genome assembly GCF_001723155.1 of Haladaptatus sp. W1. Taxonomy (NCBI): domain Archaea; kingdom Methanobacteriati; phylum Methanobacteriota; class Halobacteria; order Halobacteriales; family Haladaptataceae; genus Haladaptatus; species Haladaptatus sp. W1. The sequence continues at coordinate 7,158 of NZ_MEIH01000145.1, read as the reverse complement.
AAGTCGAATTGGGCACTGCATTCCGACGGACGCTTCTGTCCGATGCGTGATACCAGACGACACAATCAAATAACCGACCACCGCAGTTCGGGACGGATGCAAATCGACTACCAGCGCGAACTCGCGGAATTCGAGTGGGACATTCCGGAGGGGTACAATCTCCCGGCGGTCATCGAGTCCCACGCGGAGGCGTTCGGCGACCGACTCGCCGTGCAGTTCCAGGACGACGACGGGAACGAGGCACGGCGACGGTTCGCCGACCTGCGCGACGACATGAATCGGTTCGCCAACGCGCTCGAATCGCTCGGCGTGGGCGAGGGCGACCGGGTGATGCACCTCCTGCCGCGCCACCCCGACGTGTTCGCCATTCAACTCGGGGCGCTGAAGCGCGGCGCGATTCTGGTGCCCTGCTCGGCCATGCTGAAACCAAAGGACATCCAGTTCCGGGCGAACGACTGCGAGGCGACGACGATAGTGTGTCACGACGAACTGACCGACATGGTAGAGGCCGTCGCCGACGAGACGCCGCTCGACACGATGGTCGTGCTGGGCGGGTCCCGGATGGGCGAGTGGGAATCCTTCGGCACGCTCATCGACGGAGAATCGACCGAACACGACGGGCCGGACATCGGTCCACAGTCGCCGATGTCTATCAACTACACGAGCGGGACGACGGGACAGCCGAAACCCGTGCTCCACCGTCACCGCTGGATGCATTGTTTCGAACGCGTCAACGGGCGCTACTGGTGGGGCGTCGAGGAGGGGATGGACTTCGAGGACGAACTACTCTGGGCGACGACGGGCACCGGGTGGGCCAAGTGGTTCTGGAGTCCAGTCGGGGTGGCGCTCACGACGGGCGCACCGCAGTTCGTCTACCGGGGCGACTTCGACCCGGAGACGTTCCTCTCGCTGCTCGAATCTGAGGGTGTCACCCGCCTCTGTGCGGTGCCGACGCAGTACCGGATGTTCACCCAAGTGGACGACATGGCCGACTACGACCTCTCGCTGAAGCAAACGCTGTCGGCGGGCGAACCGCTGAACCGCGAACCGATTCAGGCATTCGAGGAGGCCTTCGACGTGACGCCGCGCGACGGCTACGGGCAGACCGAAACCGTCGCCTTGGTGACGAACTACCCCGGTATCGACGTGAAGCCCGGAAGCATGGGCAAGCCGACGCCCGGCCTCGGAACCACCATCATCGACACGGTGGACGAGGAAGAAGTCGAGCGGGGAGAAATCGGCGAAGTCGCGGTTCCCGTCGATAGTCCCGCCATCTTCGACGGCTACTTCGAAAAGCCGGAATTGGACGAGCAGACCTTCTCGGGGGCGTACTACCGAACCGGCGACTTGGCGAGCGAGGACGAAGACGGCTACTTCTTCTTCGAGGGCCGCGCCGACGACATCATCATCTCCTCGGGCTACCGCATCGGGCCGTTCGAGGTGGAGGATGCGCTCGTCGGCCATCCGGCGGTCGCCGAGGCCGCTGCCGTCGGCAGTCCGCACGACGAGCGCGGCAACGTGGTCAAAGCGTACGTCATCCTCGCGGAGGGCTACGACGGGAGCGACGAACTCGTCGAGGAGCTACAGGAGTACATGAAAGAGGAGACGGCACCGTACAAGTACCCGCGACGAATCGAGTTCGTGGACGAACTGCCGAAGACGTCGAGCGGAAAAATCCGACGTATCGAACTCCGAGACAGGGAAGTGTCGAAGTTCGGAGACTGACGCTCGCCGCTTTTAGTCGACCGCGAAGCCCTTGTCCTGTAGTACCTCCGTGACCCGCTCACGGTGGTCGCCCTGTAGTTCGATAACCCCCTCGTGAACCGTCCCCCCGGTCGCCATCTTCCGCTTGAGTTCGGACGCGAGGTCCTTTACGTCCACCTCGCCGGTGTCGAACCCCTCGACGATGGTGACTGGCTTGTCGTAGCGCCGTTTCTCGGTTCGGATGACGAGGCGCGTCTCGGTCCGCCCCAAATCTTCGTCGATGCCGAGTTCTTCCGGCAGTCCCGTAATGGAACTGAAGTCTTCTTTGTCGTTTGCCACGGCACACGAACTATGCTAGCCAGTACCTTGGTTCTATCTCACGTCAGAAATCGAATACTAGATGGGACTCCGGGCGACCGTTTCTCCGCTCGAATCTCAAGCTTCTAAACCCGTCCCCCCGTCGTGGCGACCATGGAACGAGTCGCAATCATCGGCGCGTCGATGACCCAGTTCGGGCAGCGCGACGCGTGGATACGCGAACTGTTGGCGGAGGCCGGGGCGGCTTGCCTCGACGACGCGGGCGTCTCGCCGTTGGACCTCGACCACCTCTACGTCTCGAACATGGCGAGCGGCGAGTTCGAGGGCCAAACCGGCGTGCCGAACGCGCTGGCGCACGACCTCGGCGCGCTTCCGGCGTACACGCAACGCATCGACCAGACGAGTTCGAGCGGCGGCGCGGGAATCTATGCCGCGTGGCAGTCGGTCGCCTCGGGAGCGAGCGACCTGACCCTCCTCGTCGGCGGGGAGAAGATGACTCACGAGACGACCGCCGAGGCGACGGACGTCATCGCCTCGCTGACCCATCCCGTCGAGTACAAACACGGACTCACGCTGCCGAGTTTCGCGGGACTCACCGCCCGGCGCTATCTCCACGAGTACGACGCGCCGCGCGAGAGTCTGGCCAAGGTCGCCGTCAAGAATCACAGAAACGGCGTGGACAACCCGCACGCGCAGTTCCGCAAGGAGGTCGATGTGGAGACGGTGATGGAGTCGCCCATCGTCGCCGACCCGCTCCGCCTCTACGACTTCTGTCCCATCACGGACGGGAGCGCCGCGCTGTTGTTCTGCCCGGAATCGGAGGCCAAGCAGTACACCGACGAGTACACCGTCGTCTCCGGAATCGGCGGCGCGACCGACACCCACGTCGTCCACGAGCGCGACGACCCGACGGTGATGGGTGCGGCCGTCGAGAGCAGCGAACTCGCCTACAACATGGCCGAGCGAGGACCCGAGGACATCGACGTGGCCGAACTCCACGACATGTTCACCATCCTCGAATTCCTCCAGAGCGAGGCCGTCGGCTTCTTCGAGCAGGGCGAGGGCTGGAAAGCCGTCGAGGAGGGCGTCACCGACCGGGACGGCGACCTCCCAATCAACACCTCCGGCGGCCTGAAATCCAAGGGCCACCCGCTCGGCGCGAGCGGCGTCGCACAGGCGTACGAACTCCACCAGCAGTTGCTCGGCAACGCCGGAAAACGACAAGTCGATGCGGAGGTCGCACTGGCCTGTAACGTCGGCGGATTCGGCAACTGCGTCATCACCACCATCATGGAGGAAGCATGAGCGGAAATTCGAAATTCGAAGCGCACCGCTGCCCCAATGGCCACCTCTCGTATCCGGGGCACCCGCGGTGCCCGGAGTGCGCCGAACCGCAAGACGAAACCGTCGATTTGACCGACAGGACCGCCGAGGTCGTCACGTGGACGACCAGCACCGCGACCCCGCCCGGCGTCCGACAACCGAACCACATCGCCATCGTCGAATTCGACGTGGACGGCGACTCGGTGCGGGCCATCGGGCAGTTGACGACGGACGGCGTGGAAATCGGCGACGAAGTGCGGCCCGTCTACGCCGACGAACTCCGCGACCCGGACGCCGGAATCCGCGAGAAGGCGAGTCAGGAGTGGGACGGCTACCGGTTCGAACCCGTCGAGTGAGTGCACGGTCGTCGTTTTTCCACCCGGTTCGAAACCCCATCGATGGTTCGAGAGGGGACGCTGAAACAGAACGAAGAACGAGAGAAGAGGGGAGAACAGAGGGAGAAGAAGGGCTTACGCGTCGGGGTCGTCGTCGGGACCGGATTCGTCATCGGCGGAAGCGGATTCGTCATCGGAGTCCTCGTCGCCGCTGCCGTTGCCGCGAACGCCCAACTCGTCGCGGATGGAGCGGAGTTCGGCATCCACATCCACTTCGGGTTGGTCGACCTCCTCTTCCAGTTCCGCTTCTTCGGCATCGGAGTTGTCCGCGAGTTCGCGCCCCTCGTCGGCCTGTTCGCTCCCGGCCGAAACTTCCTCGCGGATGTCGTCGCTGAGTCGGCGGGCGTCTTCGAGGATGCGTCGGGCGCGCGGTTCCTCGGGTAGGCCACCCTCGGTGAGAGCACCTTCGACGTCGTTCAGCGTGTCCTGCAATCGGTCGAGAGTGGCGCGACTCGCCCGTCCGGCGCGGGCGCTGAGGTCGGAGCGCGCTTGTTCCGTCGGGTCGTATTCGGGGTCCACGAGGCGGATGATCTGCTGGAGCGCCTTCAGCGCGCGGACGTTCGCTTCCAGCATAGTGATGAGCGTCGGGATGGCGTACTCGCCGGTAAACGAGAGGACTTCCCGGGGCGTCGGCGGGCGGGGCAGTCCCATCGGCCCGCGCGGCGGTCGGCCGAGTTCCGTTTGGAGGCCGCGCAGAGTGGTTTCCAACTCCTCGATTCGCTCTTCGAGGTCCTCTCGGTCGTCCCGGTCAGGGTCGTCCCGGTCGTTCGACATAGGTGACCGTTGGCACCGCAGAACAAAAGTATTGGTCGGTCGGAATACGCGGGTCAGTCAGAATGATCGGGTGGGACGGCGGTCGGGACTCAGAACCCTTCCGTGAGGAACACGTCCCGCTCGGGGAACAGCTCGGCGAGGTTCGCACGCGCGTCGTCGGTTTCGATGGAGAGGTTTCCGAACCGTTCGGCGTCTTCGACGGCGTGGTAGCCCACGACCAACTGCGAGAGTGTGTTCACGTCGGTCACCGCGTCGGGGTCGGCGTCGGTGCGCTCACAGCGAACGACGTCGCCGGTGTCGAGTTCGAACGTCCCTTCGTTCCACTCCGCCAGCGGGTCGGTGACGCGGAGGACGACGGTAGCGTCCGCATCGTACGCGATGCTTTCGAGGGCGCGCGGAACGTCCACGAGGCGGAACATCGGACCGGCGTTGATTTCACAGTCCACGTCACGGGGATTCGCCACGATGTCGAGGAGATCGGTGGATTCGGGGACGTAGGTCAGCTCGACGGTTTCGACTTGCGAGTCGTGGTACTGCACGAACCGCAGGAGGTGGCGGTATGCCTCGTCGTCCATGGCCGTCAACTCCCACACTTTGAACCGTTTGCCGTCGTCCTCGTCGTGGACGGTGTAGACGATGAATCCGCGCGCCTCGCCGTCCCGCATCCACGCGTACACGTAGGGGTCCCGCTTCCAGCCCTGGAAGATGCGCTCTCGCCACCAGTCCTCGGTTCGGTCGGTGCTGAGGGCGTACCGCTCGCGGTGGGCCTCGAACACGGGAACGAGCAGTTCCCAGTCGTCGGCGTCGAGCGGCCGAAACTCGCCCGCGGGTTCGGTGTCCAAATCGAGCGCGTCCGGGGTCGTCTCGTATTTCGTGTGCTTGTTCGCCGTCTCCCAGCCGTACTTCCGATAGAACTCGTAGGAGAAGGGCCAGAGGGCCGAGAAGTACACCTCGTTCTCGCGGTACTCGGCGAGCGATTCGGCGAGCATCTCACGCACCAATCCACGGCGGCGGCTCTCGGGCGGCGACGCGACGGCGGACAGCCCCGCCATCTCGTGCCAGTCGCCCCGGATTCGGGCGGTGAACCAGTAGTGTTTGCAGACACAGCGCAGGTCGTCGCCGTCGAACACCCCGCGGCGGTCGCCGAGGTCCGATTCGTCGTCGTCATCCTCGTCGGCTTGGAGGCCGTTTTCCGGTTCGAACGCGTATCGCAAAAACCGCCGATACTCGTCTTCGTATGTGGCCGGTATCGGCCGATAGTCGGGCATGATTAGAGATTGACGAGAAGCGAGAAATATGTTCGTATCGGCCACATGTATCGTATATCGATATATGAAATCGAGGAGTTCGAGCAGGGTATCGTCCGCCGGGAAACCGGCGCAGCCGACCTGAAAGTCAACTATATGCTCGTCGCGGAACCATAGCCACCCATGAAACTCGGACGGATACGGGTGTATCCCATAAAAGGGCTCGACGGCATCGAGGTCGATGCGACCGACATCGTACCGGGAGGCACGATAGCCTACGATAGGGAATTTGCGCTCTTCGACGCCGCGGGCAACGCCGTCAACGGGAAGCAAACGGATATGTTTCAACGGCTGTCAACGGATTTCGATCCCGCTTCGGGTGAGCTGACGATAGAAACGCCGGACGGAGAGACACGCCTCTTCGACCTTCCCGAGCAACGCGAACGGGCCGAATGGTGGTTCAGCGAACTCTTCGAGATGGACTTGACGCTGCGTCGGGACACGGAGAATGGGTTCGTTGACCGGCGAAAGTGGGGGCCGTCGGTTATCAGCACGGCCTCGTTGCGTGCCATCGCGTCGTGGTTCGACGGGATGACGGTCGAAAGCGCGCGGAGACGACTCCGCGCCAACGTCGAAATCGAAGGCGTTCCCCCGTTTTGGGAGGACCGATTCATCGGGGACGGGTCGCCCGCCTTCGAAGTCGGCGGTGTCCGATTCGAGGGCGTCGAGGCGTGCAATCGGTGCGTCATCCCACAGCGCGACCCGGATACGGGCGAAGCCCTGCCCGAATTCCGCACGCGATTCATCCGAAAACGACGGGAGACGCTCCCGGACTGGGTGGACGAGAGCGCGCTCGACCACCACTACGCGGCGATGCTCATCGCCCAGATACCCGAGTCGGACCGCAATCAAACGCTCCGCGTCGGCGATGCCGTCGAAGTAGTCGAATAGGCCCGGACGGATTCGACAGCACGGCACGGAGCCACGATTTTCGAACCACGACGGGCACGGAAAATAGAGAGCACGGGGACAGGCGAAGGACCGCTTGCGACCGTCGAATACCGTAAAAGACCGACGGCGTTTTCAGTTCGCCGCTTCCCCGGATTCGACGTTCGTCCGTCGTCCCAGGAGTCGCTCGCGGATTACGAGGAGGCACGGAAGCACCGTGACGCACGCGACGAGGGCGTACACGATGCTTAATCCCGTCACCGTCCCGAACCGCCGGAGCGGAGGTGAGAGCGCCAGCGCGAGCACGCCGAACCCGGCGGCCGTCGTCACCGCGCTTCCGAGGAGCGCGCCACCGGTCCCGACGATGGCGGCCGAGAGCGCCTCCCCGAGCGTGTCGTGGCGAGCGCGTTCGTCCACGACGCGTTCGCCGAGGTGGATGCTGTAGTCCA
>NZ_MEIH01000144.1:0-9180 GCF_001723155.1 Haladaptatus sp. W1 | reverse complement strand
CCTCGTCGTTGGACGGTTTCGATAGCCTTCGAGAGGGACTCTACCGCCCGGTCGAGGACCTGAACGGTGTCCATCACGGGAGGATAACGATACCGTTGCAGCTCATCACGCGCGTCGAGGAAGGCGTTCAGAATCGCGTCCCCCACGTCGGTGCGCCGGTACAGGTTCCGCGACAGCAGTTGGACGCCGAGGTGCGCGATGTCGGCGATATCCCGACAGGTCCGCGCGCACGTCGCCAACTCCGGTCCGCGCTCGATGCACTCGTTGGCACACCATTCGGCGGTCGTTTCGAGCTTCTGGAAGTCGTGGAGGACCATCTGGACTTCGCTCGTGAGGAGGTCCTCGAACTCCGACTTCGGACCGACTTCCCCTCCCATTTGGCGGCGTTCGGACCGTTGATTCGTCCCCTGACGGGTTCGCGGTTGCTGGCCCATCGTCCCGTGCGACCGTGGCGGTCGCTGCCGTCGGACGTGGGGCCCACCGGACGGTTGCGGTCCCCGTTCGAACGATTCCTCTCGTGGTCGTCGATACCGTTGTGTCATGGTCGTTCCTCGCTCCCCGTCGGAGCAATTGCCCTTCACTCGTCGTCGGGATAAACCGGACCGACCGTTCGAAGGCGACCACACCCGACCGTTCGAGAAAGGTGGAATTGGTGCCGGGTATGGTCCGTTTCGGCTCGGGAACACACCCTTGCGACGACCGAAAAGTGCGAGTTAGAACTGCGATTGCTGCGTGGGAATCCCCTGCTGGGTCGAGACTCCCCCCTCCGTCGTCTGGAGTTTGTCGAGCAATCGGTAGGTAGAATCGACGGCTCGGGAAAGAACGGACGCACACTCTTGACAGTGCGCGTTCTGGTGTCGCATACACTCGCTCGCACACTCCTCGGCCGCGGTTGCGAACACTTCCGCGAGTTCCGGTCCGAAGACGGAATCGCGGGCGATAAGCTTCGTGTTCAGCGTTCCGAGGTCGGCAACGTCCCGACAGAGCCGAATACACTCGGCCATCTGCGGTCCCTCGTCGATACACTGGTCGGCACACCAATCACAGACTTTTGCGGCCTTCTCGAAGTCTTCGAGTGCGACGCGCATCTCGCCCGGCAACTGATCGTCGAACTGGCCGCCAGGTTGTGTCATTTGCTGGCCGCCGCTCGTGCTCGTCCCCTGCCCCATCTGCTGGCCGACTCCCTGCTGGGAGATTCCCTGTTGGCCATACTCCTGTGAGGCAGTCTGCTGGCCGCGTTGCGGTGGAATCCCGCCCCGCTGGCGGGCGCCCATTCGTCCGTACTCCTGTGATTGTCCGTACCGACCGCCACTGATTCCCGCTTGCGAGTGCTCCATGGGTCCCTGTTGTGTCATATGTATTCCTCCACCCAGCAACGAACTGGGCTATCCCCGCATACAGTGATAGACCGAATAAACAGAGGCGACCGTTTCGACCGTTCGAGAAGTATTTGTTGCGAGAAACGCTTCGTTGCGCGAATCAACGGGTCGTTGGGTACGGGATGCCGCGAAGGCGGGATTTTTGTCACCCCGAGTGCTACGGGACGACATGGAGAACCCCACGGTAGGCGAGTTGACACCGCCAGACAGAACGCTGATGGGTCCCGGCCCGAGCGAAGTGCACCCGCGCGTACTCCGGGCGATGAGCACGCCGTTGGTCGGCCATTTAGACCCGTCGTTCATCGACATCATGAACGAGGTTCAAGACCTCCTTCGATACACATTCAGAACGGAGAATCAATGGACCATTCCCGTATCGGGGACCGGTTCCGCCTCCATGGAGGCCGCTATCGGCAATCTGGTCGAACCCGGCGACACGATGTTGGTTCCGACTAACGGCTATTTCGGCGGTCGGATGGAGTCGATGGCGGAGCGAGCGGGCGGGGAGGTCGTCCACGTCGATGCGCCGTGGGGCGAACCCCTCGACCCCGCCGACGTGCAGCTGGCGTTCGAGGAACACCAACCCGATATCTTCGGCTTCGTCCACGCGGAGACGAGCACCGGGGTGGTTCAACCCGACGTTTCCGAACTGACGAGCATCGCTCACGGCCACGACGCGTACGTCATCGCCGATTCGGTCACGTCGCTCGGCGGCGTCGAGTTGAAGGTGGACGAGTGGGACATCGACGTGGCCTACTCCGGGCCGCAGAAGTGTCTTTCCTGCCCGCCGGGTGCGAGCCCGCTGACGCTCAACGACCGCGCGATGGAGAAGGTGCTCTCCCGCGAGGAAGCCCCGCGTTCGTGGTACCTTGACCTCTCCCTCCTCGAAGGCTACTGGGGCGACGACCGGGCGTATCACCACACGGCACCCATCACGAACGTCTACGCTCTCCGCGAGGCGCTTCGCCTCGTCAGCGAGGAGGGCATCGAAGCGCGCTGGGAGCGCCACCGCGAAATCGCGGGCGCGCTCAAGGCGGGTGTCGAGGCGATGGGACTCGAAATGAACCCACCCGAGGAGTACTGGCTCCCCAGCCTCAACGCCGTTCGCGTCCCCGAGGGCGTCACGGACACCGACATCACGAGCTATCTGCTCGACCAGTACGACCTCGAAATCGCCACCGGACTGGGCGATTTGGACGGCGAAATCTTCCGCATCGGCTGTATGGGCTACTCCGCCCGCCCCGAAACCGTCTCGTATCTCGTGAGCGCGCTCGGCGACGCGCTCCGGGAACACGGTGCGGACGTGGACGTGGAGGCCGGACTGGCGGCGACCAGCGAAGCGCTCGGACGGTAGGCCCGACGAAATCGCTTTTTATCGCGCCGAACGGGACGACCAGCCGCCGCTTAGCGAAGGTTCCAAAACGCCTTGTACGCGGTCTCGGCCTCGAGGAAATTGAACACCCACCGGAGCGGTGCCGTCCCCGTCTCGACCTGATAGGCGAGTTCGCCGCGATGAGAAGCCCCGGCTTCGATGTCGGAATTCTCGTTGACCGGACGTTTCAGCGCCGAACTCGCGCTGATGTCGGCCGTGTACGCGAGGCCGGTCCCCGTCTTCGCGCGCATCTGGAGGAGCGTCGAGACGAACAGTCGTTCGTCCCCGTCGTTCGTTATCTCGATGTCCGGGACCACGAACACGTACCCGTCGTCGGCCTCGATGAACTCGTCCAGTTTCTTCGTCGTTCGGATGCCGTGAACGACGACGGAAACGCCGTCGCGTGACGCTTCCGTTCCCTGCGACAGCACGGCGTCGCCGAGCGACTGTTTCAAATCTGCGACCGAGTCCGCCGTTTCCGCGAGCGAGACGGTGATTCGTTCGAACTCGAAGCGGCTGAACGCCTCGAAGTCGAAGCGAAGCGACAACCTCGCCGCGCTTTTCGGCACTTCGAAGACGACATCGCCACGGACGACTTCACCGGGCGCGAGGACGCCGGTCTTCATCGGATGTCGGGGAGAACTGAACGAGGGGTCGTAACTCTCGCCCGACCCGCTCTCGAGGGTTGCGTGGAGGAAGTCGTCGAGGTCCGTGTGCGTGCCGCTCGTATTTTTGACCGCCATCCGGACGACGACGAACGTGTGACCGTTCCGTGCCTCGCGGAACTCGCTTCGTTTCTCCTCCCGTTTCACCGCGCGGACGACCATCGCAAGGGAGTCGTCCTTCACGACCGTACCGACCGGAACGGTCGTCGTCTTTCCGGATTCCTCCGTTCCGTCTACCGACCCCGTTTCGGCACCCGTGGACGCCCCCGTCTTCGACCAGTCGGTCCCGTCGCGCGACGAAGTGGTCGGATCCGTTTTGTCGCGTCCTTCGCTAGCACAGCCGGCGAGCACCGCCATCGCGCTCGACGCGATGAACGAGCGTCGCCCGACGAGACTTCGTTTCTCCATGAGAGTGAACCCGCGTCTCGCCCGTTAAAAGGACACGCTATCGAGACGACACGTTCCGAAGCGACACGAGCGCTCGGCGGACTCCTGGATGCGACCTCCTCTGCATTTAGGCCTGCCTAAATTTCGAAACGACTATAAAGGTTTAGGCGAGCCTAAAACCATGAATCGGAACGAAGGACGCACGCGGCGCACGGTTATCAAAGGAACTGGAGCGGTTCTGGGAGGCGGTCTCCTCGCTGGCTGTACCAGCGACAGCGACTCCGGGTCTCCATCGACGGACACGACGACCGGGAACGAGGGCGAATCCACGACCGCGGCAGAGGAGACGACCACGACGGACGGACCGTACTCCGTCTCGATGGCGCCGGTCGGCGAGGTGGAGTTCGAGAGCGTCCCGAAGACGTGGGTCGCCAACAACGGCAGCTGGGCGGACATGGGCATCGCGCTCGGCCTCGAACCGCCGAAAGCCGTCTGGATGGCGAGCCGATACCACACGCAGTACTACGACGCCATCGACGGCCTTTCGGTGGACAAAAGCGACATCAAGTCACTGTATCAAGATGGCGTCAACAAGGAGCTGTTCTACCAACTCGACGCCGACGTGCACGTGATGGACCCCAACTTCCTGATGAACCGGTTCAAGGGATGGGAACAGAAGGACGTGGACGAAATCAAGCAGAACATCGCGCCGCTGTTCGGCAACTGCATCTACGCCCAGCACTATCCGTGGCACGAAGACTACCGGTACTACACCCTCATGGAGGGCTTCGAAAAGCTGTCGAAGGTGTTCAAGCGACACGACCGTTACGAGGCGTTCGAGAAGCTCCACGCCGACTTCCAATCCAACATCTCCGACGTCGTTCCGAAGAAAAGCGAGCGCCCGTCGGCTGCCGTCGTCTGGGGCGTCGGCGACCAACCGACGAAGTTCTACCCCTACATCATCGGGAAGGGGACCGGGTTCAAACACCTGAACGACCTCGGCGTCAGCGACGCGCTGGCGAAAACGGACGTGAAGGACTTCCACGGAAGTCGCGGTTCTATCGACCTCGAAACGCTCCTGAAAGTGGACCCGGAAGTCCTCCTGCTTCGCGCGTACGAGGGCAAGACCCGAACGGAGTTCGAGAACACGGTCATCAAGTTCCTCGAAAACGACAACACGGCCAGTAAACTCACCGCCGTGAAAAACGGGGACGTCTACCGCGCCGGGGGCCTGTACCAAGGCCCCATCACGAACCTCGTCCTCACCCAACGAACCGCCAAACTGCTGTACGGCGTCGAAAAGCCGCTCTACGACTCCCAGCGCGTCGTGGATATCGTCAACGGCGACTTCTGAAACCCCTCAGATTCGATTATCGACTACTCGAATCGCTTGCGGACGCTCTCCGCGTGGGCGTCCAACCCTTCCGATTCCGCGAGCGTCGTAATGGTCTCCGAGAGGGAATCGAGCGCGTCCTCGTCCAACCGCTGGACCGTCGTCGAGCGGAGGAAAGTATCGACCGACAGGCCACCCGTGATTTTCGCCGCGCCGGTCGTCGGCAGGACGTGATTCGTCCCGGAGGCGTAATCGCCCGCCGCGACGGGCGTGTAGGGTCCGAGGAAGACGCTTCCTGCGCTGTCGATACGCGAGAGAAGGTCCTCGTCGTTTTCGGCCTGAATCGACAGGTGTTCCGCGGCGTACTCCTCGGCGAAGAGGAGCGCCTCGCTCATGGAGCGCGCGACGAACACCCCGCTGGCGTCGTTGTCGAGCGCCGCCCGAATCACGTCCTCGCGTTCGCGTTCGCCCGCCTGCTTCTCGACCTCTTCAGCGACCTGTTCGGCGAAATCGGCGTCGTCTGTCACCGCGACGGAAGAGGCGTTCTCGTCGTGTTCCGCCTGTGCAACCACGTCGCTGGCGACGAACGCTGGGTCCGCCGAGTCGTCGGCCAGCACGAGGAGTTCGCTCGGTCCGGCGAGGAAGTCGATAGCCACGTCGCCCTGCACCTCCGCTTTCGCCGCCGTGACCCACTTGTTTCCGGGACCGATGACCTTCTGCACGCGGTCTATCTGCTCGGTTCCGTAAGCCATCGCCGCGATGGCCTGCGCGCCGCCGACGCGATACACGCGGTCCGCTCCCGCGGCGTGAATCGCGGCCAGCGTGATGTCGTTCTGTGGCTCGCCGGGCGGCGTGGCGACGGCCACCTGCTCCACACCGGCCACCTTCGCCGGGATGACGCCCATCAGCGCGCTGGAGGGGTAGGCCGCGGTGCCGCCGGGTGCGTACACCCCGACGCGCTCGATGGGGCGAAACCTGCGTCCGAGTTCGCGCCCGTCGAAGTCCGCCCGCCAGTCCTCGGGCAGTTGCGCCTCGTGGAACTCACGGATGTTCGCCGCCGCGTCCTCGATGGCGTCGCGCACGTCGTCGTCGATTTCCTCGTAGGCGCGCTCGGCGTCGTCCGTGATGTCGATGTTGCCCACCTCCACGCCGTCGAACTCGCGGCAGAAATTCCTGACCGCAACGTCACCTTCCTCACGCACCTTGTCGATGATGTCGCGCACGTCGCTCCGCACGCCCTCGATTCCGGCGTCGCGGTCGAACAGCGTCCGCCGCTCGTCCGGCCCGAGGTCGGCTATCGGCTTCGGTTTCATGGACGGGGTTTCGAAGCGGGCGGAAAAACACGTTGCGCTCTCGGACGACAAAAGACGTCGGGACCCTTCTCCGAATACCTCCGCGAAACCTCGACCGCAATGAAGTGGTCACTATCGAATCGGTCGTCGTCAGAAGTGTTGCGAGAGCCTGTGTAGGCCTGCAGTTTGCGAGGGAAGAACGCTCTGTGCGGTCTTCCTGCACTCGTGTGAGTGCGAGGGAAGGGAGTTGAACCCTTGGACCTCTACAGGAGCGGATCTTGAGTCCGCCGCCGTTGGCCGGGCTTGGCTACCCTCGCACGCAGTTTGTATTGCATCGTGCGGGTGTTAAAACGTTGCGAATCGAGAAACGACACTCCTTTTCCATGTCGCCGCGCCTCTGGAACCATGACGAACGTGGAATCCCGCCTCGAACTGGCGGAGCGCGCCGCGACAGCGGGGAGCGAAATCGCCGCGGACGGCTTTCGAAGCGGTCTCGCTGTCGAGACGAAATCGAACAAGACCGACGTGGTGACGGAAGCCGACCGCAACAGCCAGCGCCGCGTCATCGAAGTTATCCGGAACGAGTTCCCCGAGGACGCCATCGTCGGCGAGGAGGAGGACGCGCTGAAGGAGGTCCCGACGGAGGGCGACGTGTGGGTCATCGACCCCATCGACGGGACGAACAACTTCGTACGAGGGATTCCGCTGTGGACGACCAGCGTCGCCGCGGTGCGGGACGGGGAAGCCGTCGCCGCCGCGAACGTCTGCCCGGCGTTGGACGACGTGTACACGGCGGACGCGGACGGAGCGTACCTGAACGGCGAGCGAATTACGGTCAGCGACCGCACCGACCCCGAGACGTTCACGGTCTGCCCGACCGTCTGGTGGGACTTCGACCGCCGCGAAGAGTACGCCGCGACGGCGGAGGGCATCGTGAAGCGATTCGGCGACATGCGTCGGTTCGGCTGCGCGCAAATCGTCCTCGGAATGGTCGCCAGCGGCGCGCTGGACGGCACCGTGACGAACATCGTTCCGAACCCGTGGGACACCGTTGCGGGCGCGTTCATGGTTCGGCAGGCGGGCGGCACGGTGACGGACATCCACGGCGAACCGTGGACGACGGAGAGTCGCGGATTGGTCGCTTCCAACGGCGAAGTGCACGAGGAAGTGCTCGCGGCGGCCCGCGATGCCGAACCATACTACGGAAATTAAACGAACGAAATTTATAATCTATTTATTGCAAGTAGACAGAGCGTGGTGTGTACAATTATTTAGCGGTGGGGATTCACCGTAGCGATATGAAACTGGATGACACAGACCGTGCCATTCTGAAAGCCCTCCAAGCGAACGCCCGGACACCGTTCAGCGAAATCGCGCGACAGATAGACATGTCCAGCGCGACGGTGCACGACCGCGTTAATCGCATGGAAGAAGCGGGCGTCATCACCGGCTATCACGCCACCGTGAACCCGAAAGAGGTTTCGCTCGGCATCTCCGCGTTCGTCGGTCTCCGCGTGGAACAGGGGCGCGAGAAGGACACGCTCAAACGCCTCGAAGGAATCGACGGGATTCAGGAGGTTCACCTGACGACCGGGTCGTGGGACGTGATGGCCCGGGTGTACGCCGAAGACGCCGACAGTCTCCGCGAGTTGATGTTCGACAACATCGCCCAGATGGACGGGTTCGCCCGCTCACAGACGATGGTCGTCCTCGGGTCACCCTACGAGAGCGAGGAACTCCCCCTCGAAATGGGTCTTGAGGAGTGACAAGACCGGAACCCTAAAACCCGCTCGCTTCGGTTCGTGCGATATGGACACAGCAAGCGAGGAAGCCGACAACGAGCGCCTGTGGATGGGGGCCGTCGCTGCCGCCATCGTGGCGCTGGTCGGCGGTGCGCTCGCGTTCCCGAAACAGGTGTACGACGGCTTCATTTGGCACTACTTCTGGGGTCCGGTACTGGCCGACGCGAACAACGCCTCCTGTGCCGTCCGCGACGGTGGCACGACGAAGTACATCTACGACGCGGCGACGTGTGCGACGGCGCCGGGTCCGGTCGCGGAACCCGGCTACACCCTCGTCTCAGAGATCGGCTACGCGGTCACGCTCATCGTCGCGCTGATTGGCGTCGTCTACCTCCTCCGCCGACTGAACGTCGGACAGGAGCGACGCCTCTTTTACGCGCTCTTCCCGTTCATGCTCTTCGGCGGCGCGCTGCGCGTCGTGGAGGACGCGAACGACGCGCTCGGACAGGTCGGCCAGAGCGCGATTCCCTTCCCGTGGAACACGCTCATCATCAGCCCCGTTATCTACTTCACCGTCTTCGCCATCACGCTCGCCGCCCTCGTCGTGAGCGTCGCCCTCGCCCGCCGCGGTGTGGTCGAGGACTACGAATATCCGCTCGCCGGAATCGGCACGCTCGTCCTCGCCGCGACGGTCGGCTATCTGGTGATGTTGGCAATGACGACCCAAACTGTCAGGTTCTACCCGCAGATGCTCGTCGTCGTCCTCGGCGGTGCGACGCTCGTCACCGCCGTCGTCTGGTGGGCGGTGAACCGATACGCACCCGAAATCAACGCCGGAACGGCCGCCATGGGCGCGGTCGTCATCTGGGGTCACGCCGTGGATGGCGTCGCAAACGTCGCGGTGCTCGACTGGGCGGGCGCGCTCGGCCTCGCCGGGCAGTACGGCGCGAAACACCCCGTCAACCGAGCCATCATCGACATCACGACGAACGTGTTCCCGGCGTCGGTGA
>NZ_MEIH01000143.1:0-8439 GCF_001723155.1 Haladaptatus sp. W1 | reverse complement strand
CTCATAGAGACACTGGAACTCAAGCTTGTGGACCCGAATACTCACAAGCATCAGAAACTCTGTGAGACGAAACACGCCTACCAACAGGCACTCGAAGCCGCGTTTAACGCTAACTGTACCACACCGACAGCGGCGAACGACGTAGTGGTCAACTACGACCTGAGCGGGTACGCGAAGAACGCGCTCAAGCAGTATGTCCCACAACTCTGTGGTGGAAGCTACGACGCGAAAGAGCTTCAGGACGACCATCCCGTTCGGTTCACGAACGAGAGGCCGAAGCTTGACCACAAGCCCCAGAACGCCATCGAGTGGTACGTGAAAATCCCGCACCACGCCGACTACCACCTCTGGATGCCCGCCCAGCCAAATCCCAAGCAACGGGAGTGGCTTGAAGCGTTGCACGCAGGAGACGCGACGATGGGTGAGTGTCGGCTGTTCGACCGTGGCGGTGAGTGGTACTTCCACATCGTCGCTACGCGAGACGTAGTAGAGCGAGAAATCAGTTCGGCGGAGACGCCGATTGGGGTAGACATCGGGGAAGCCTCTTTGGTAACGGTGTGTCACCGTGACGAGCGCGGCACCCCGACTGCACCCAACCTCTGGAACGACGAAGGCAAGCGAGTGCGACAACTTCGTGAAACGTACTTCACGGCGACTCGACGCCTTCAGCAACGCGGAAGCGAACGCATCGCTGAATCCTACGGCGACGAGTTGTGGCGACACATCGACCACATTCTCCACACGGTCACGTCGGAGGTCGTCGCCTACGCCAACCAGTTCGAGAATCCTGTGTTAGTTCTGGAAGACTTGACGCACATTCGTGAGAACATGGACTACGGCGCGTTCATGAACCGACGGCTCCACGGATGGGGCTTTGCGAAGATGCACGCGCAGATTCGCTACAAGGCGGCTGAGAACGGGATTTGCGTGGAAACGGTGAATCCCGTGTACACCTCGAAGACGTGCCACTGTTGTGGAGAACGGGGCTACCGTCCGAAGCAGGCGACGTTCAAGTGTTCCAACTCGGAGTGTTGGGTTTCGGAGTACCAAGCAGACGTGAACGCCGCGCTCAATATTGCAGACCGCTACCTCAGCGGAGAGAGCCATTCAAGAGAAGACACGGATGGCGATGACTCGGCTGAGGAAGGGGGACGTTTGACCGTCCCACAAGACTCCCAAGCCGATGCTGATACCCAGCAATTGACGCTTGGGGCGTATGCGTCTTGAAACCTTAGGGCCACGCTCGGCCTGAAATCCCATGGTGGGATTCCCGCGACTTGAGGCGCGGGAGGAGGTCAACCCCCGGGGAGCGTCCGAACGATGCCGGTGGTTTCGAGTATCATCCAGCAGAGAAAGAGAGCATAGCCGACGATCAAGCTGTACGCCTCTGGTGTGGTCAATTCCATCTCCGTTCGGAGGAACGAAAACAGGATGACGGTCGCGATGACCAGCACTCCCATCATCGGAACGGCGAGCGCGAAATCGACCGGTGCCGCTCCAGCGATGAGTACACCCGCTGGGATTGCCACCAGCAGGTCGAAAGTGTTGCTACCGAGCACGTTCGCGAGGCTGGTGACGTCCTCGTCCCTGCGCGCGGCCTGCACACTGACGAATGCGTCCGGAAGACTCGTCGCCGCGGCGAGTATCGTCAGCCCCCACAGAAACGGTGGCGTTCCAAACGCCTCGCCGAAGGTGAGCGCGGCCCGGACGAGTCCCTCCACGGCGACGACGATAACGACGAGACTCGTGACGAGACGAATCCACTCTCTACCCACTCGGATGCTCTTCACCTGGGGGACGCCGTACTCCCGAGAATCGAGATACTGGATGAAGACGTAGAGCCCGTAGAGACCGACCAACGGAAGAACGAGTAGGCGTGTCACCTCCCCAGTAAGGTCGCCCCCACCGCGTGGATTGTAAATGACTGCCAGCGCGAAGGTTAGGAGGAGCGACGCCACAGCGAGCATGTAAAATAACGCCTCCTTGTAGACGACATCTCTGCTCGAGGTGTACCTCTCGGTGACCAATCCGCTCATCCCCGGTATTACGAGGATGTTGAATATCGCCGACCCGACGATGGCACCGACTCCGAGATCGAACTCTCCGTGCAGCAGCGTCGAAAGGACGGTACTCGACAGCTCCGGGAAACTCGAACCGATGGCGGTGATGATCGCCCCTTGCACGATGGCGGGTAAGCCGTAGTACGCGGCCAACTGTTCGCTTGCATCTTCGAGCCATCCGCTCCCTTTCCAGATGGCGGCGGTGGCGAGGATGGCAATCGACGTGGACCAGAGCAGTCCTTCCATCACCTACTCATCGATAGCAACGAGTATCAATCAATACCAAACTTCTGGACAACCCCACGTGTTGTGAGGACACGTCGAGATACCCGTTGTGGCCGATGACAGACACGACACAATCTCTCTAAGCGAGTGCACGGTCTCTCGGCAACTGTCTCTGGATATCTCAACACTCGGAAGATATGAGTATTCGTTCTGTCATTCATTTGCACCTCGTATGGCTACGAGGTAATATAGACATATGACTACCAGCGTAGCAATTACCATCAACCGATTCATAAGTCTGGTTTGTTGGTCCGATTTCCTGATTTTGCGACCATCTCTGTTGTTTGGGCCGCTTGTGATCCTTGTGTTTCGGCATTGACTGCTATCTGATCCAACGGACGCGACATCAGGTATCCCACAAACGGTCCGATGAGCCGCCAGTACCGTCGGAAGGCTCGACTGGCGTTTTCGTCCGTGGTTGCTGTCCGGGCCTCGTAGGACAACAGTGTCTGTTCCTCCCCAACTGGGCGAGTCGAGAGCCGGGTTGCGGGCTTCGCAAATCCGGATTCATCGAATGATGCAAAGTCCTCGGAATCAATCTGTCGCCGTTCGATTTCTGGCTGCCAGAATCTTCCAATGGCACCAAAGACTAACTTTTTGCCCGGTTCTTCGTCTAGCTGCGTCCACTTGCTTGTCTGTGGTACATCAACAATTCATAACTGTTCTGGAGGTCCTTCTGCGGCCGTTCCTCGGATCCACTCTGAGAGCCTTCGTGGAGCGTCACAGAGTTGACCAAGCGCGCGACCGATAGAACTGAGAGCCATTAGATCGCTCGTCAACATCGCTTCATAGGTGGTCTCCGGGTTTACCTTTACCTGAATGCAGGCGCTACGGCCCTTCCTCAACGAGCGTCGAATGGCGCGAGCAGTACGGATACAGCGTTCACAAGAGCGTCGCTCTTGTGTGCGAACGAGACGCAAACGCAGCGTGGAACATCCTTTCTCGCGGTATCACAAAGGGGGTAGGAACGGGATGCTCCGAATCAACGTCACCAGAAATCTTCGATTTCTGGTTGGCGAACGAGACGCTTCGCGTCTCGTCAACGCTTGTGAAGACTGCGCTCTCTCCGGACGCCGTTGTGTCTGCAAAGCGCGTCATCGAAGCAGAAAGCCCCGTCCGCAGCGAGGCCGTTAGGCCGAGCAGGGCGGGGTAGTTCACCCACCCCATCTCCACTACGGTCTCAAAGAGTATAGAACAGACACCTAGGCTTTGTGTTGAGCGTGGGCCAATTCACCACAAACGAAAAGCAATCTACCTGTATCTGCATGTCTGGTAGATTCCTACGCACATCATCCATGTTCACGGCATTCTATTCTGCACAGTTCAGCCAAGAATTAAATGACGGGGGATTCGTCCGGTGTATCTTCGGAATCTTCGGCCGCAGTGTAGGTCGTCCCTTCTCAGCACCTTC
Source organism: Haladaptatus sp. W1 (assembly GCF_001723155.1). Taxonomy (NCBI): domain Archaea; kingdom Methanobacteriati; phylum Methanobacteriota; class Halobacteria; order Halobacteriales; family Haladaptataceae; genus Haladaptatus; species Haladaptatus sp. W1. The sequence goes on along the minus strand of NZ_MEIH01000143.1, from coordinate 4,683 downwards.
TGTTCAATCGTCGGGATGATTGGTTAGTGGTTCCAGATAAGGCTTGATACTGTTGAATGCTGAACCCTTCATCACTATCTGTTTATTACGGTCCCAGCGAATGAGGTCTACATCTTCCAACTTCGGAAGGTGAATGTGGTGCAGTTGCAACGCATCGAGGCCACTAGTATCGTCACTGAGTTCGTCAAGGGTAAACACAACCTTTCGTTGGGGAGATGACTTGGTAAGAGTCATTAGGATGTGACGCCGATGCGGGTGGCAGAGGACGTCAAAAACCCGATCTAATGTGGCTTCCTCGCCATCTGGTTGGTGTTCTGATATTTGTTGGTGGTGATCTTTTATCATCGATGAATGCTAGAAGTGTGTCCTCAAAGCATATGGCGCTAGATGGCTAGCTCTTCGAAGAACGATTGAACAAGATTCAGTTCCGCTTTTCGTAAGTGGCGTAGCCAAGTTGGTGTAGCAACACCCATCGACAAGGCGACTTCCTCTGCAGTGCTCTGGCGTGGCCATTCAAAATACCCGGCTAAATGCGCAGATCGCAGTGTCTCAATTTGGCGGGCTGTTAATCGGTCTTTGAGTGATTCGTGGTATTGTCTCGTGGTCATAAAGGAGCGACTTAGGTTTCGTTTCGCAACGAACTCGGATTTCGTATATTGGCTCAGAAATGTATCAACGATGGCGTGAAGATCGACATTAGGAGCAGCCTCTGCAACGATTGTCGCCGTTCCCTGATCGACGATCATTGTTCGACCACTTGTACCAGTCTCGATCAATGTTCTTAGCGCAGAGGTTTTCAAGTCTACTTCAAAGAGACCACTCGTCTCCAACCCATGAATAACCCGACAGTCGTTAACTTGATTGGCTTCCTTGGCCATCACAAGAACGTCTTCAGGCAATGCGTTTTCCACCCAGACGTAGTGTAACATCGTCCCTTTCTTTGTCGAGACCATCCCTTCGAAAGTGCAATAACAGTTAAGTCGATCAGAGACAGCGACAAAAAAGTCATTTTTATCAGTTAGTTGAAATTCCAGCTCCAGAATTTCATCAGAATGAAGGGTTTTCTGGTATCGTTGGGCGCGGTCATGCTCGCCCTGCAATTCTGCTTTGACTTCTCGGTATTCTGTAACGTCACGAAGAATAGAAAGATGACGATGAGGGAGGATATTCGGGGTAGCTCCAAATTCTACGGTTCGCTCCTCTCCATCTGCACGGACTAAGGGGAAGAGTCCACGGCTCTTATCTGATTCTTGGAACTCACGCCACACTGCCTCAAAATCATACTCCTCAGCCGCAAATTCATCGATCGATCGACCAAGAAGTTCGTCACGGGATAGACCAAAGAGGTCACAGGCAGCCGGATTGGCGTCGACATATGTACCGTCATCGTCAGCAATCAGCATCGCATCAAATGCCTCTTCAAAGATAGCTCGGAAGGTGTCATCCTCTGAAGCGAACTTATTTATCCCTTGCTTGGACTTTGACGTACGAGATGAACCTTTCTCAGCTTGTAACCACCAGACCCGACCCCGAGCTCCGACTTTTTTGGTTTGAAGTACGTCGTCTTCAACCAATTCTTGAAGTTTCTTATACGCCGTCGTCTGCGCACACTGCAATTGTTCTGCAACTTCGTATGAGGTATACGGCACTCCATGCTGGTTAGATTCGAATATCGCCTTCAAGTCGTCCTTCGATATTTGTGGATTTGGCCCCCGTTTTCCCATAGGATGGGGTTCGTGTGAGAGTACAAAACATTATTGTTGAAGATATTGTTTCGAGTTTACGCACAGGGGAATGACCCTCCTGCTGTTCTTGAATTGTGATAGTGTCCTGCATGAATGAGCTCGTAGCGGGCAGTCACACTGGATTGCTCCTCTCCCTGTATTTTGTAGGCATTCTCCGCGAGCGAGATCGTGATCTGGTCCGTTGTCGGTCGTACTTCGTGACGTCTGCTTGACGCTGGGCACGCTTCAATTGGCAGGATCGAGAAATTCCCGTCACAACATCCTCTGCATGACGTTGCGCACGGTCAAGCAGGGCTATCGGCGTCTCGTTACTTACTGCATCGACACTCACTGCGAGTGTTCGCTGGTTAGTGTTTCGACCGTAAGACTTCTCAGCGTCCGTCTAACGGTACCACTTGAACATCTCCTTTGTTTGTGACGGTGACTTCGCAGCCACTATATTCGAACACAATACGTCCAGGGGCTCGAAGCGAGCCGTCTGGTTTTGCGGCGAATAACATCTCAAGCGCATCTGGATCAATCGCGTTGTACAGCGGTTCAAGCGCTGTTGTCTCAGAATTGGTTTGGTCTGCGACCTCCCTGATAATGGCGGTGGGAAGATTCTGTGTCCTTTGTACGTCCTTGGCAGAGTTACTCATACACATCGTACTTGGCCGATAGTTCTAAATTATTGTTCTGACCAGTTCGATTTTTCATGCCGATGTTATGAGGGCCGATTACGGAGATACGAGGAGAAAGTCCCGTACATTGGCGTGGGGAGGATGTCAAAGCCGATGGCTGGTAGCCCCCTCAAAGAGATACTGAAATACAGTCTGTTCTGCATGACGGAGATGGTGATGGAATGTCTGTTTTGTAATCCCTAAACGTTCTCCGAGGTCTTCGCCTGTACTTACGCGCGGCCATTCGAAGTATCCCGCAAAATGGGCCAATTGCAGCGTGGTCCACTGACGCTCTGTCAGCGTGTTTTCCATGAGCGTTCGAAAAACTTGTGGAGTATATACGAGGCGCTGTGAAACGAGTTCAATGTCGGGATATAATTCTCGGAGATCAGTGAGTAGTTCATCAAGGTCAATCGTCTGCGGGACTTCCCCCAGTAATATCGCGTTGCTCTCGTCTATTTCTGCGGAGTTGAAATGGCCGCCATAATCCGAAAACAAACGCGTTAGCGAGTTGGGAGCCGAATGGACCTCAAGGCGGGTGGTATTCTCGACGCTGCTTATCAGACGAACGTCGTGGACGGCAGGATACTGTTTCGTTAATTCGAGATACGTAGATGTCGGGATACCTGTTGCGGTATAATACTGAATTTGCGTTCCGTCTTCGAGGAGTACGGTTCCGTCTGTCGAAACCGTAAAATCAGAACCGACGGTCTCAACGAACGGACGAGCAATTTGCTCCGATTGTAATTCAAGTTCAAGTACTTGCTCCGAGGTGAGATGACCAAGCGTTTCTGAGTCGGCTGTTGCAGTCGGTTCATTTTGTGGTTGCCACCAGATTCGGACCTGAGCACCGACTTTCTTGGTTTTGAGAGAGCCACTGTCGACTAGTGCGTTTAGTTTGCTGTAGGCAGTTCGGTGTGCGCAATCTAAAGCGTCTGCCACCTCACTCGTTGATAAGGATTCACAGGGCTCATCTCTCTGTTCGAAAGCCCTGAGAACATCCTCCGCTGTAATTCGCCGCGATTCATCCATGTCATGTCATAGGCTACCAAGGCCAATATATCCATTCGTCGCTTGGTTTGGAACGACATATTTATTATTTGATGCATCAAATTATATGTGTGGAAAATGGGCAGCAAGTGTTCGGTCAATATAGGACTGCAGGCGAGGATACAACGACCTTGAGGGCGTGAATGAATTGCCGTCTTTGGTCACTGCTCTAATTCTGACCACACGTGCCGGAACTTCTCACTTCGTTCCTCTCGTCGTGGAGGTTCAGATACTGCTTCGATGGTTATGTGGTTAATCCCGTGAGCACGAAGGAACGACTGGAGCTCCCGCTCGATATGTTTCCAGACCTCCTCCTCGGTTGCATCAGGGGTAACATCAAAGCGAACCTGAAGTGTTGCAGGGGCTGTGCCTAGTACATGATCGCGGGAACGCACATATATCTCTATTGGGCGTGAACGGAACGAATCGCAAGGGAGCGGCGACCCGATTCGGGCGGAAATAGGTGAAACGGACCGTGACGTGAGCAGTCTGAGAACGTGTATGGCAAAGGATGGTTTTCGAGATTATGACGATGTAGCAGAAAACGAACACTTACCCGGAACCGTCAGGGGGTAAGCACCGGCAGCCGTTCGATTGGCAACAAATAACAAAGGAAGAGAGGGACCTAGCGACGCCATCGCGTGAGCCGCTCGTCCACCGGCCCTGACGGGGTGAGCGACACGCAGGTGAAAATACGATGCCCGACGCAGACACCGACAAATATCCGGAAGAGTCCTCGCGCCGACGGTTCGTGAAAGGAGTCGTCGGCAGTGCGGCGTTGGCCGGTATCGGAACGGGAACGGCGGCGATGATGAAAACCGCGACGTCGCCCTCCGGAGCGGGTGGCGGGACCGTCGAATACTACGGCGTCGAGAACATCGCCGGACCCGCACCGCGGGGGATGCCCCAAATTCCGGTCGAACTCGATAGCAACGGAGACCTGAGAGGCGTGTGGCCCGAGGTGAAGCAGGTCGAACGAAACGGCAACACCGTCACCATCGCCGAACAACAGATGGGGGGAATCACGTACTCCTCCCAGTGGTTCCAATACTGTGGCGTCCAGACGTATCCCGGCATCCAACCGGACGCGGAACAGGACAACTACTTCCGCTACACGTCCTCGCAGTACACGTGGCAATCAGAATCGGTTTCCGCGGGGGATAAGGTCAATATCGACGACTTCGACGACTACAGGACGTGGGGGAACGACATCGGAAAATCCGGGCTCG
>NZ_MEIH01000142.1:0-8907 GCF_001723155.1 Haladaptatus sp. W1 | reverse complement strand
GAGTTCGACTGTGAACCCGACGAGTCACGACGTACGGGCGACCTACGACCGCATCGCGGACCACTTCGCCAAGACGCGGGAGTACGCGTGGCCCGAAGTCGAATCGTTCCTTGACGGTCGAGCGGGCACCACGGCCCTCGACCTCGGCTGTGCCAACGGCAGGCACGCGGAACTGCTGACCGGACACGCCAGCCGCGTCATCGGCGCGGACGTGAGCGCGGACCTCCTCGTCGAGGCCCGCGAACGGGCAACGGAACGCGGTTTCGACCTCGAACTGGTGCAGTGCGACGCGGCCCGGATTCCGCTCGACGACGACACCATCGACCTCGCGGTCTACGTCGCCACGCTTCACCACCTACCGAACCGCGAGGCCCGCGTCGGCAGTTTGGACGAACTCGCCCGCGTGCTCTCACCCGACGGAACCGCGCTCGTCAGCGCGTGGAGCACGGCTCACGACAAATTCGACCGCGAGGAGGGCTTCGACACGACCGTCGATTGGACGCTCCCCGGCGGGGAAACGGTGCCGCGGTTCTACCACATCTACTCGCCCGACGAGTTCCGCGAGGACCTCGACGAGAGCGCCCTCGTCTCCGACGACGTGTCCATCTCCAGCGGGAACTGTTACGCCGTCGTCCGCGGGCCGAAACAGTAACACCCTTAAGCCGGGGTGCACAATTGAGGGATACACTCACGTTCGACGTACCGTGATTCGCACCGGTGTCTCACTGAACGAAGTGAAGTGAGGCACGGTGCGTGGTGCGAGCGAAGTGAGCAGCACGCACCGGTGGTCTAGTGGCAGGACCTGAGCCTTCCAAGCTCATGGCACGGGTTCAAATCCCGTCCGGTGCATTTTCCGAGCGCTACTCCCTGAGCGACCAGCGTGCTGTGTCGCTCGGTTTCGAAGCGAGGGAATTCATGAGGGCTTCGAACTAGACTGGACACGGCCCGCGCAGGGAGTGTGAGTGGCGAAGCCACGAACGGACAACCGAGCAGGACTGTCCGTTCGGTGTTCAAACCTCGTCCGGTGCACTCTTCCACTATCGCTTCTTCGAGTCGTAACTGCTGTATCCGGATTACTTCCTCCAACAGTGACAACTAAACCGATGCTTTCCGTCATCCGAACCGAACGATGACGGACCCGGAGACGATTGCGACCTATCAATCGGTCGCGGACGAGTATCGGGAACTGCACGCGGACCGAACGGGTGTCGAGGGGATAGTCGAGCGATTTCTGACGGCCGTCGAGGGAGTGGCCGAGGGGGGCGCTCGAATCGCGGACGTGGGCTGTGGTCCCGGGTGGGAGTCGGCGACGTTCGCGGAGCGGGGTCACGAGGTCGTCGGCATCGACCTCACGCCGAACTTTCTCCGGGCGGCGCGGGAGGTCGCCCCTGCCGCCGATTTCGCGCAGATGGACATGCGTCGCCTCGGGTTCGAGTCCGATTCCTTCGACGGCCTGTGGGCTTGTGCGTCGTTCCTCCACGTCCCGCGGGAGGACGCTCCCGACACGCTGGAAACGTTCCGTCGGGTGCTCCGACCCGGCGGCGTCTGCCTCCTCTCGGTCAAACACGGCGACGGCGAGATGAGCGGCGACGTGTACGAGGAGGACGGACGACGGTTCACGCTCTACCGAGCCGATGAGTTGCGGTCGATGGCGGACAGCGCGGGGTTCACCGTCGAATCGGCCAGCGTCGATGCGACCGACTCGTGGGTGCAACTGCTGGCGCGAGCCTGAGTGGGGGAGAAGAGGACTCTACGCTAACGACCGCGCCAGCCCACCGACGGTTCCGAGAACCAGCGGAATCGCCGCGGTGAGCGCGGTGATTTGCCCCATTCCGAGGGCGTGGCTGAACGACCCGTGGAGCGCGAGCAGTCCGGAGAAGAGGAGGAGGGCGAGCACGCCGAATCCGAATCCCGCGAGCACGCCGCGTTTCGGTGTCAGCGCGGGGATGCTGACGAGCGCGCCGCCGACCAGCAGGCCGAGCCAGTGGGTCCACGCGAGGGCGAGGCCGACGACCGCACCGACGGCGACGAACGACAGTCTCGCGGTCGGATTCGCCCGGAGCGCGTCGAGTCGGTTCACTCGGCTCATTCGTCACCTCCGAACTCGACGGCGAGGTCGCCGCGAATCTCGTGCGACAGGGGTTTGTACTCCGTGTTCGCCCATCGGCGGAGTTGGTCGTGGTAGTGGTCCGAGAAGTAATCGCCCGAGTTGCCGCCGGGGACGATGGCCTTCGAGTCGCCTCCCATCGGGCAGATCATCCGCCAACTGCTGCCGACCGCGGAGTCCTTCCGGTAATTGTTCACGGTGTGACTCGACCCGTCCGTCGGGAGCACGGGATAGTTCAGGAACGACTGGTCGAACGGATGCGTGATGGCTTCCGTCGTGTTGTAATCCCCGTACACCTCGTCGTCGCCCTCCGCGACCGTCTCCGACGCCGTTCGGAGGGCGCGGACCATCGCCACCTGTCGCCCCTCGCTTCCGAACCAGCGCTCGCCGTCGAGGTGCGCCAGCACCCAATCGCGGGGGTAGTAGTCCTCGTCGAACCCGGCCTCTTCGAAGGCGTCCGAAAGCGCCTCCTCGCGGAAGGCGTCGAACCAGTGGACGAACAGCAGGGCGGCCTCCGAATCGCGTTCCATCCGGTAGTTCCACCGCGACAGCGTTTGGACCGCCGATTCGAGGCCGTCCGCACCTCCCGCGGCGTCCAGTAGCTTCGGAACGAGCGTTTCCGCCCGTTTGTCGAGCGTGTCGTCCTGAATCTCCGCCATCGTTTTCACGTCCATGGCCCCCGCTTTCGCCTTCTCGTCCAGCAGTTCGTAGATTCGCTGGCCGCGGTAGGGGCTGGAGTACCCCTCGGAGAGGTACGGGTCGTCCGTGATTCGCTGGTTCGCGGTCGCTATCAGGTCCGGGTCGGTGACGTGCGGTTTGTCCTCGAACGGGACGAACCCCTCCCACGACGAGACGCCGAAGGGTTCGAACCCTTCCCATTCGCCTTCTCCGGCGGAGCCGTCGAAAATCCGGTCGCCGCGGACCTCCTCGCCGTCCACCGTTCGGCGGGGAATCTTCCCGGTGACGTAGTAGAGCGTGTTGCCGTCCCGGTCGGCGTAGATGAGGTTTTGCGTGGGTTCGTCGAATCCCTTCGTCGCCGCGCGAAAGTCGTCCACGCCGTCGCTTCTGGCGTACTCGCGGATCGCCGCCGTCGTGTTCGTCGCCGTGTGGCCCGTCCACGCGACGCCGACCCGGTAGCCCTCGCGTTCGAGTACCGGCCCGTGGACCGTCTTTCGAACCGTCGCCGTCCTGTTTTCACCGTCGGCGACCTCGATTTCCCGCTCCTCGGTTTCGAACTCGCGCCACTCGCCCTCGTAGCGGTACCGATTCCCGTCGGTTTCGTACCGGTAGAAGTCGATGACGTCCGCACCGGCGTTGGTGAACCCCCACGCCCCGGCGTGGTTCTCGCCGATGACGACGAACGGGACGCCTGGAAACGTGACTCCGCGGACGCGCATGTCGCCCTGTTCGAGGTTCATCTCGTACCAGACCGGCGGGGCCATCAGCGATAGGTGCGGGTCGTTCGACACGATTGGGGTCCCGCTCTTCGTGTGTTTCCCCGAGACGAGCCAGCTGTTCGACCCGATGCCGTGGTCGCGCTCAAAGCCGCCGAGCCAATCGAGCAACGGCGCTCCGACTGCTTCCGAGTCGGTCGCCTCGTTCCGTCGGGAGATATCGTTCGCCGTCTTTCCCTCGTTCACCTTCCCCTCGTCTTTCCCGCGGATAATCGGCGAGTCGTGGTCCAGTCGCTCGGGGTAGAGGTCCGTCGCGGCGTCCGGGCCGAGCGCGGAGGCGACCTTGGCGCGCCGGAGGGTGAGAAAGCTCCCCGTCAGCGTCCACGAAATCTGCTTTTCCAACAGCATCGTGTCTTCAGGGGTCCACCGCGCCGGTTCGTACTCCAGCAGGCTGAACTCCAGCGGGAGCGGTTCGTTCTCGATGTACGCGTTCACGCCCGCCGAAAACGCCCGGACGGGTTCCGCCGCCTCCGGTTCCGAATCGGCGATGTGGTTCCACGTCGCGTCCGCCGCACCCGCGAAATCCATCTGGACGTGGAACTCGTCGGAGTCGGCCGCCAGTTCTCCCACGACGGCGGCAACCTGCCCGCGCATCAACCGCCGCTGTAGGTCGAGTTGAAACAGCCGGTCCCGCGCCTGCGCGTAACCCACCGCGAAGTAGAGTCCTGTCTCGGTTTCGGCAGTGATGTTCGGCACGCCGTCCTCGTCGTAGCGGAGTTTCGCCGACCCGTACTCGCTTTCGACGGACTCGTTCACGTCGTCCGTCGCGCCCTCCCACGCCGACCCGCTCAAGGGGGCGAAGCGCCGGAGGTAGCTCCGAACGGGCGAGAGCGACCCGCCGACGGCCGTTCCCCGAGTATCGCGCCGACGAGGGCACGGCGCGTGATATCGTCATCCATACCACAACGTGTGACCTCGCCGATATAAATGCCACCGCCTCGGCCCCAATTGTAAACGAGTGGTGGATTTAATTCCGTTGCAATCGCCGTAAGCGAGCGCCGAACGTTCCGTGCCTCCGCCACGAATGTAATCGCGCCGTGTCCTGAAACCCCCGAACGCTCGCAATCGGACCAACCATTTTGGCGCGTGCGCCAGCAGGCCTGAGGCCATCACGGCCGAGGGTCTGCTGAGTATCACGCGAGGTCTTCGTGAACGGTGTCCTCGTGAGTGCAATGAACGAGGGCACGGAAGACGCAGAGCGTCTTCCGGAGTGAACGAATGGCTCGTCAGAGCAACGCTCTGACGGTGGATGACTGAGCGGATGCGAAGGAATCGGTTGGGGAGGGTGTGGCTGAGGCGGTTTGCGGTACTGTGCGGTCGCTGTGTCTAGGTGGACTTCTGAAAGTGGCCGCCTGGTCCCGCGAACGGAGTGAGCGGACGGGGGGCTTTCAGCGACTACCTCTCTACAGTTTCGACTTCGGCAAAACCAGTAGCATCTCGTAGCGAGCGGATAGGGGCGTTCGAGGACTGCTTCTTGGCGGTTACAACCACGCCAAATCTGAACGCATCCAAAAACCTTTTTTCACTCTGATTCCGCGAACACGCTATCCTATCCACTACTTCCACGGGTTCGTCACGAGGTCTGAATGAACGTCGGTCCCGACTTCGATTCGACAGTCCGTCTCCGGACGGGCGATACAGAGCAGGATGTAGCCGTCCGCCAGCGAATCCGCTTTCAACGCCCGCGGTTCGCGCTCGTGTTCGATTTTCCCGGACAGCAGACGACCGGTGCAGGTGGCACACGCGCCGATTCGACAGCCGAATGGCAGGCCGACGTCCGCTCGCTCGGCCGCCGCCAGCACCGATTCGGCTTCCGCGGCGCGGACGGTTTCCGTTCCGCCCCCGCGCCACCGAAGTTCGACGCGATGGCGGTCGCGGTCGCCGTCGGCGTCGCGTTCGGCGGCCGTTCCGTCGCGCTCCGTCACTGCCACACGTCGCTCGTGCAGTCGCCGTCGGGCCACCGGATTTCATGCGCTCGGGCGGGACCGTTCGGCATCTCGCCGAAGTCCACGAGGAAGTCCTCGTCCAGCGTCATCGTCCCCTTTCGCGGGTTCACGTCGGCTTTGAGCATCACGGATCCCTTCTCGCCCTCCTCCGGGTAGAACTGGTTGTCCCACGTGGAGAACAGCGAGGTGGTCCAGTAGAGGCGCTCGCCGTCGATGCTGAGTTGGAGCATCTGCGGTCCCGCGACGACCGGTCTGTCGTCCTCGCCGGTCGGATGGCGCGGGCCGTACAACCCGCCCGCCCACACCTGGTCGGCGAGGCGCGGGTTCGACGGGTCGCTCACGTCGTACATCCGCACGTCGCCGTGCAACCAGTTCGAGAAGAACAGGTAGCGGTCGTCCATCGAAACGAGGAGGTCGGTGATGAGACCCGGCACGGGCATGTCCCAGTCCTCGTGCTCGCGCGGTTCGATGTCGATGACCTTCTCCGCGAACCACTCCTTCTCGCGCTCGTAGAAGTGGAAGACGTTGGACGAGAGCGCCGCGCCCACGTAGCCGTGGGCCGCCTCCGGACTGTGCAGGAACCGGACTTCCAGCGGAATCATCCCCTCCTCGCCGAGATCGACGGTTTGCTGGAGTTGTCCCCGCTCCCAGTCCCAGAAGTGGAGTTTGTGACCGTATTTGCCCGCCTCGACGTCTTCCAAGTCGAAGCCGGGATAGTAGGTCTTCGGCGCGGCCCACTCCGAGGAGACCATCACGTTGTGCCGCGGCTGATACCAGAAGTCGTAGTTCATCTCGATTTCGCCCGGCGGGTCCCAGCGCCCCTCGATTTCGAAGTCGTCGTTCAGTTCGAGGAAGCCACCCGGCAGGTCGCCGTCCTCGTCCCCCAGCATCGAGATGAGGATTTCCCCGTCGGGAATGCAGTGGACGGTGTGCGGCGCGGACAGGTCGTACTCGTACACCTCCTCCGGTTCGATGACTTTGACGATTTCCGGGTTCTCGCGGTCCTTCGTGTCGATGATGTGCAACCGCGACGACCGCTGACCGGGAACGACGAGGTGGCGTCGCTCCAGCCCCTCGACGTGGCAGGACGAAGAACAGGCGTTCCAGCCGAAGTGGTGTAGTTCGTCGCCCTTGTTCGGCATCTCCACGCGGTCGATGACCTCTGTGTACGTGTCTGAGTCCGGGTTCACGTCCACGACCGACAGGAAGTCGGGTGCATCGACGTCCGTCCCGACGTACAACGACGGTACGTACGCAACCGTCTCGCGTTCCGCCTCCTCGATGGCGGCCTGTGGCGTCGCGTAGCCCGGCCCCTCAACGTCGTGGTGGTGTTCGTGGTGTTCGTGCGCTCCGCTTTCGCTTGATTCGGTATCGCTCATGGTTCCCCCTCCAGTTCGACCTTCGATAGCGCCGGTCGTGACGAGGAGTGTTGCGGCAAAAATTGCCTCAAAATAGATGTTGACGTGGATGTCTTGGACCTCGTAGAGCCTGCGCATCCAGCCAGCGGGATGTCCGGTTGTTTCGAGGAGCGGTGTTTGTCTGGAGTGTGATTGCAACCACAGGGAATCAGACCGCCGCGAAAGCCCCCGCCACGCTCCCGGTCGTCGGAAGACGTTCCTGCTCACTTCGTTCGCGGGCGTGCGACTTCCGAGGTCACATTCACGTCCGTTCATGTGATCGCTGTGCGGGATATCCGCACTCTCCGTACCGCGCGCGCCACTCCGAAGGGTGGGCTGGTCGTTTACCCGTTTACAAATCAACCGCACGGCGCACGGCAGTGCGCCCGCGCGAGGGATGACCGGAGGTGCGACCATCGGGAGCACCGTAGGGAATCGGTTGGGGAGGCGCGTGGGCGGTTGCGGTGCGAGGCGGTCTTCAGTGTTGCCCGGTAGTTGCAGTCCCAGCAAAATTACCCACATCATTTCGAAGCGAGCAGACGGGGGCTTTCTGGGCCGTCCTCGTCGCTACTGCCCTCGTAAGAACGAACTGACCCAAGGCGTCTCCAACGATTTCGCCTCCCTCCTACACCCCGTATTCCGACACGCCGAGAATCGCACCGCACTCCGAACACTCCCAGACGGTCGCGTCGCTGAACTTCGCGTCCGTCTCGCTCTCTACGACTTCGATGAGGTCCTCACCGCACGCGATACAATGTCCCATACGACGTCGTTCTCGCTTTCGACTATCTGCTTTTTGGTCACTTCGAGAGTGTTAAAAGCAACCCGCGAGGGCCGGAATCGCTAACGGGTTCCGTTTCGAACTACAAACCGTGTTTCTTCCGACACCGCTCGTCGTCGGTGCGCTCGCGTCGAGCGCCTTGGTCGTGGGGAGCGCGGTCGGAGCGTTCTGGACGCCGCCGGAGGATGTCGTCGCGGCCGCGCTGGCCTTCTCCAGCGGCGCACTCATCACCGCGCTGTCCTTCGACCTGTTTCGGGAGGCGTTCGAAGCGGGCGGTCCGTGGTATGCGGGGGTCGGTCTGATGGCCGGGGCGACTGTCTTCGTCGGTGCCGACCTGCTGATAGACCGCTACGCCGCGAGCCAGTCGGGGTTCGCACTGTTGGCGGGCGTCACTCTCGACGGCGTTCCCGAGAACACCGCCCTCGGCGTCGCCATCGCTGGCGGCGGGCACGTCCACTATCTCACCCTGCTGGTCGCCATCTTCGCCTCGAACCTCCCCGAGTCGCTCAACGGCGCGGCGGACATGCGCAAACGGAACTACTCGAAGCGGGAAACCGTCGCGCTCTGGCTGTTCGTCGCCGGACTGCTCACCGCCGCCGTCGCGGTCGGCGATGTCGTCTCGGCCGGGTTCCGCGACGAAACCCTCGCCGCCGTCCGCGCGTTCGCCGGGGGTGCGGTCCTCGCGTCGCTCGCCGCGACGGTGATGCCGGAAGCGTTCGACGAAGGCGGACCACTGGTCGCGCTGGCAACCGCGGCCGGGTTTCTACTTACGTTCCTCCTGACGTGACGAATTCGGAACCCGTCGGACGGCCGCTCCGCTCCAAGTCGTCGGGTGCAGAAAAATACTGCAACGCGTCAGTGACTTACTCGTACAGCCACTCGGCGTCTATCTTCTCGTAATCGACCAGTTCGTCCTCGTCGAAGAACAGGTCGATTTCGCGCTCGTTCGCGCCCTCGTCCTCGTGGTCCGAACCGTGAATCACGTTCCGGCCGAGGTCGAGACCGAAGTCGCCGCGGATGGTGCCCGGGGCGGATTCGGCTGGGTCGGTTTCGCCCATCATGCGACGAACCTGTCGCGTTGCGTCCTGCCCTTCCCAGACCATCGCAAAGACTGGGCCGGAGGTGATGAAGTCGACAAGACCGTCGAAAAACGGCTTGCCCTCGTGTTCACCGTAGTGGTCGTGGGCGAGTTCCTCGCTGAATCTGCATGAACTTGCCGCCG
>NZ_MEIH01000141.1:0-2269 GCF_001723155.1 Haladaptatus sp. W1 | reverse complement strand
AAACCGACGTGTTTGAACTCGCAATCGTCGCCGGAACGACGGCGACCGGCGGCGAAGTCCCGACGGGTATCCGCCGGTACGCGGAGCGACTCGCCACCTCGGTCGCCAACCGCGACTCGACGGAGATGCTCTTCGACGAGGCCGTGGACATACTGACGAAACTGTCGGGACGACGGCCGAACTGGCGCGACGAAACCACCTCGTCGGCCACCGACCCCTGACGCGAATCGAAACGCCTAAACCCGGTTCGGCGTGTAGAAATTAATACCCGCGCCTGGGTAGCTTAGCGGTAAAGCGCGTCCTTGGTAAGGACGAGAGCCCGGGTTCAAATCCCGGCCTAGGCTTTCTTCGAATTCAGTTCGTGAGCGGTGGCTTTCACTCCGAGAAAACTCCTCTATTCACATCTCTGACACCAACGTTTTTGCCCCTGCCGTGCCATTCATTCCCATGCGATTTATTATCGTCGGGTCCGGTCGCGTGGGGCTCCGAACCGCCCGGGTTCTGACCGAAGAAGGGCACGAAGTCGTTATCGTCGACGACGACCCGGACAGGGTGGAACGGGCGCGTGACAAGGGATTCACCGTCACGGAGGGAGACGGGGTGAAAGAAGACGCTCTGGTGGACGCCGGTCTCGATACCGCGGACGCCATCGCGGGGTTGACGGGGGACCTGAACGTCAACTTTCGCGGCCTGCATGGTCGGCAAACACCACGGCTGTCGGACCGTCATGCGCATCGACGAGGACTACCGGGCGGACATCTATCACAAGTACGCGGACGACGTGGACGAGGTGATATACCCCGAGCGCCTCGGAGCAGCGGGGGCGAAAACGGCGCTGCTCGGCGGCGACTTCGACGTCATCGCCGACCTGACCGAGAACCTACAGTTGACGACGATGACGATTCCGAGCGAATCGCCGCTCGTCGGAACGCGGGTGCACGCCGTGGAGTTGCCTACCGACGCACGGATTTACGCCCACGGCCGTGACCGAGAGCGGATGACGATTCCGCTACCGGGAACCAAAATCGAAGGCGGTGACCGCGTGGCGCTCATCGCCGCCCGGACGCGCTCCCGGACGTGCGCGAACGGCTGCAGGCGACCGCTTGAGCGACGTTCGACGTATCCGTTTTCGAACAGCGTGACTATCCGAGGATCGGACCTATCCGAGCGGAAGAGACGCGACCATCGGTGACCCGCCATCCACGGCGACACCGCTCGGCGGGGAATCACCAACGAAGCGAAAAACGATTGGGCAGCGCGGGGTTCTAGGGTCGTCCGGGACGAGAACTTTCGTGGGGGGTTGGTGACACTGTAACGGGAAGCCAACCCGTCGCCAGAGCCCCCGGCCCGCCGGGAGACCCACCGCGAGACTGCGACACGCTTCGCGCCCGAGCCGTCGGGCGCAACTCCGAGTAGAGTTCAGCGTTGATCTGTTCGTTCAATGCCTCCTCGAGCGAATCTTTGAGCATAACGTCTAGGTTAACGCCCGGCCATGGCATCATTGTTGGGGTCATCGAAGCCCAACCTTATTCGAAGTCTATGACCGGTGGGTGATAGGTATGTGCAGTACTGGAGATACTGACTACGTCCTCTGTCTCCGGCACAACATCCCTGACAGTTATAGTGCGTCGCCACCTCTCGATAGCCCAACCGTGCGACCATCACGTCGTTCGTCTTGGTGACGTTCTTCGCGTGCTCGAGGACGTTGAGATACTTGTCCTCGACCTGCTGACTTTCCTCAGTCTTCCTTTTGTAGCTGATCTACGAGTGCATCCATTCGGTCGACGAATACTTCTGTTCGAGTACGAAGTGCGCTCAAATCGAGATCGAGTGGTTCGTAGCCATAGTCGGCTTGCTCACATTAGTCCCACAATTTGGATGAAAATCTCCCGTCGTCTCGTGGCGCATCCCCTTCGCGTCTACTTTCCTCCTCATTCCCTTGTAGTGGAATGATGAACCGCGAGCCGATCGAGTGGAGATTCGGTCCCAGACTGGTCGATCTGAACCTGCAAAGCGTTTATGAGGGAGAAATTCGTTTCGACGAGCATGGACGAGGTAGACCTCAAGTCCCTGGTGTCGTCACTAACGCCCCAGGAGGAGAACCAGTCGATCAAGTCGTACCAGAACACGGTTTCAGTGGCATGTCCGGCATGCGACGAACCATTCGAAGACCTCGTCGTCTGCAAGCAGAACCCGACGAGCCTCAACCTCTCATTGCAACTCGACCTCTGCGTCGGCGTCGAAGACGATCGCGCATTGATCTTCACGC
>NZ_MEIH01000140.1:0-2310 GCF_001723155.1 Haladaptatus sp. W1 | reverse complement strand
GGAGCACCTCGAAGCGCTCCGGGACGACGATGCGCCGTCGTCGTCACTGCCACGCGAGTCGCGGAACGTGAAGAGGCCGACCGTGGCCAACAGGAGGACGTAGGCGGTCCCCACAACGATGTCAGCCATGCCGGTCGCTTCGAGCCACAACACGACGTATTCCCCGACCTTGATACCACTCGTCATGCCGACGATGAACATCAGCGCGAGTTTGTAATCGACCTGTCCGAGGTTACGGTGTCGGAGCGCGGCGATGACCGATGTGCCGAACACGAACGCCAGTCCGCTTCCGACCGCGACCTTCGCCATTCCGGCCGGGCCACCCCCGACCACGAAGACGTCCTTCGGATCGGTCGTTTTCGTGAGCGTCCCGACGCCGAGTTCGGCTTCGAACCCCGTCGCCGGATTCAGCACACACCGGCAGGCCGCACCGTCGTAGATGCGCTGAATACAGCCTTGGTTACACCCCATACACTCGATGAGTTCGTCGAGACGGCCCTCCTGGGCTTTGCGTGCGATGTGAGGGTCGGCGATGTGACCTCGCGTCATCGAGATGATATCCGCAGCACCTTCCTGGAGAATCTGGTCCGCTCGACGCGGATCGGTGATTCGTCCCGTCGTGGCAACGGTCATTCCCGGATTTACTTCGTCGACGGCGGTACGGATTCGCTTGGCAAGCGGCGCAAGCAGCGCGCGCTCGCGTTGCATATCGGGAACGATGTAATCCTGTTTCTGGTACGTGCCTGCTTTCACGACGAGATAGTCGATCTGTCCCGTCGCTGCAAGCCGACGGGCGACTTCCTCGTACTCGTCGATGCCCATGCCGTGTGGGGCATCGTCCATCGCATTCACCTGCAGTCCGACGACGAAGTCCTCGCCAACCTCGTCTCGGACGCTATCGACCGTCTCGTAGACGATACGCAACCGGTTCTCCAGCGAGCCACCGTACTCGTCGGTCCGTTCGTTCGAGTACGGTGAGATGAATTGCGAGAGCAGGTAGCCGCCGTACCCGGAATGAATCTCGACGCCGTCGAAGCCGCCTCGTTGGATGACGCCCGCGGTCGTTGCGTATCCATCGACCAACTCCTGGATTTCCTCGTTAGTCATCCGTCGAGGCATTTCCCGGTTCACCGGACCCGGAATATCGGACGAGGAGAGCACTGGTTGCTCGCTGATGAGACTCGTCATCTGCCGTCCATAGTGGAGGTTCTGGCAGAATATTTTCGCACCCGTTTCGTGAACGGCATCGGTCAGCCGTCGGAGTTGGGGCACGATGTCGTCATCCCAACCGCGAATCGCGCTCCCGGACATCGAGCTCGGATGGTTCGCGAGATACGCCATCACGATGAGCCCGATACCACCCTCACCGCGCTCGACGTAGTAGTCGATGAGGGTATCCGTGATTTCGGAGCCTCGGGCGTAGTTCGTGGTGTGGCCGGTCATCATCAAGCGATTGCGCAGGTCGACATCGCCGATGCTCGTCGGTTCGAACAACCGCTCGTACTGATACTCGTTCGGGTCGGTGTCGCCGACAATCGAGACGTCTTGTGTATCCTTTGTCATTGAATTCGAAGTGTGAATGTGTGAGATGCTATTCGTCTATCCGTTCCTCACCACCGTCAGCAAGGACACTCGGTGGCAGACGACCACCCTTCAGGCGTCCGGTGTCGAGAACCGCCTTCACTCCCGGTTTCAATTGGTCGTACGTGGCCGTCGACGTGACCAACGAAACGAGGACGAACACCGCGATACCGATGACTTGCGCGACCTGACCGCCGAGAAAGCCCATCGGAATCGTCCAACTGAAGTACTGACCACCGTAGGCCAGGAACAACGTCAACAAGAGACCGACACTTCCGCCCCAGAGAATCCCTTCGGTAGTGGCACCTTTCCAGTTGTACGCGAGTGCGACGCCGGGGAAGATGACCGTCGCAAAGATGGCCCAGCCAGCGGCACCGAGAACGAAGATGAGACCGGGGAACGTTGCCGCGATTACCCCCGCGATGACGAGAATCGAAGCGGTTGCGATTCGCCCATAAAGGACTTCCTGGCGGTCGGTCATCCCGGTGTTTCTGTACTCTTTCATGAAGTCGTGTGTGACGGCCGACGCACCGACGTTGAGGAACGCATTGCTCGTGGACATGATCGCGGCAACGATGGCCGTGAGCACGAACGCCGTCACCACGTCCGGAGCGAAGTTAATGAGTGCGAGCGGCAACACCAAATCCGGGTTCTCGAAGCTCTGGATATCGCCACGTGCGACGGCGGCACGGACGTACGGACCGGCCCACCAGAACAGCGTCGTCATCA
>NZ_MEIH01000139.1:0-2269 GCF_001723155.1 Haladaptatus sp. W1 | reverse complement strand
GAGGTCGTAGAGGCGGTGGTCGCGCGGAACGAGGTCGTGACGCTCGACCATGGCGAGTGCAAACGCGGCGTTGACGGCGGTCATCTCCGGGTCTGACGTGGCGGTCAGTCGCCGTCCGCGAACCTCGGCGGGGCGGTCCGCGACCGCCGCCGCGAGTTCCGATTCGAGGAAGGTGACGAGTTTGTCGCTCGGACCGACTCGGAGCGTGATGTCGTCGGCGTAGATGTCCTTCATGTGGTTCGCGATTTGATAGCAGTGGGTGAGCTTCCGCCGCTCGACCGACTGTCCGGCGAACGCGAGGAACAGCACTTCCGCGGTTGACTGGGTGTGCGAGGGGTGAGACTGCTCGTTGCGCGCCATGTGGGAATACTCGTGGAGCGCGAGCTCGCGGGCCATGACGCTGGTCGCGGCCTGCCGCGAGATGTTGAGCACGTGGTGGTCATCGGGGTGGGCGGTCCACGTCCGTTCGTCGGGGTCGTCGCGGACGCGCACGTGGACCGGTCGTCGAGGTCGAGTTCGGTTTCGAAGATGTCGGAGGCGCTGAGAAACGGGCTCGGGGACGTCAAACCGTGTACTCGGATATCCATGCGTGTCGTTGGCACGGTCTACACCGCCATTACTCTTGTGCCATATGTGACTGTTTAGCAGGGAAATGGCCCGTTTCCGGCCGTTTTACGGGCGGGAAAACACTACGCTTTTCAACCTCGTACAGGTAGGGATACCCATATATGGGTAGACGAAAGAAGATCGTCGAACAGTGTGAGCGGCTCATGGACAAACCGGAACAGATCCGGAATATCGCCATCGCCGCCCACGTCGACCACGGTAAAACGACGCTGACGGACAACCTTCTCGCTGGTGCGGGCATGATCGCCGACCAAGGCGAAGCCACCCAGTTGATGATGGACACGGAGGAGGACGAACAGGAACGCGGTATCACCATCGACGCGGCGAACGTCTCGATGACCCACGAGTACGAGGGTGAAGACCACCTCATCAACCTCATCGACACGCCGGGCCACGTCGACTTCGGTGGCGACGTGACTCGTGCGATGCGCGCCGTCGACGGTGCGCTCGTCGTCGTGGACGCGGTCGAAGGCGCGATGCCGCAGACGGAGACCGTCGTCCGACAGGCACTCCGCGAGGGTGTTAAGCCGACTCTGTTCATCAACAAGGTGGACCGACTCATCTCGGAACTCCAAGAGGGTCCCGAGGAGATGCAACGCCGCCTGCTCAACGTCATCGACGACGTGAACGAGCTGATTCGCGGCATGACCGAGGACATGGACGACGTGGACGACTGGACCGTCTCCGTCGAAGACGGAACCGTCGGATTCGGGTCGGCACTCTACAAGTGGGGTGTCTCCATGCCGTCGATGCAAGCGACGGGCATGGACTTCGGCGACATCATGGACCTCGAACGCAACGACAAGCGCCAGGAGCTTCACGAGAAGACGCCGCTGTCGGACGTCATCCTCGACATGGTCTGTGAACACTTCCCGGACCCCATCGAGGCGCAGCCCCGTCGTATCCCGCGCGTCTGGCGTGGTGACGACGACTCGGAACTCGCCGAACAGATGCGTCTCGTGGACCCGGACGGCGAAGTCGTCCTGATGGTCACCGACATTGGTATCGACCCGCACGCTGGCGAAATCTCCGCCGGTCGTGTCTTCTCCGGTACGCTGGAGAAAGGGCAAGACCTCTACATCTCCGGGACTGTCGGAACGAACCGCGTCCAGAGCGTCGGTATCTACATGGGTGGCGAACGCGAGGAAGTGGAGCGCGTCCCTGCGGGAACATCGCGGCCGTCACCGGTCTGAAAGACGCTATCGCCGGTTCCACGGTATCGAGCGTGGAGATGACGCCGTTCGAGTCCATCGAGCACATCAGCGAACCCGTCATCACGCAAACGTCTCCCCGGTGGCCGCCATGATCGATATTTCGAACCACACGCAGCAGGTGCGATACAACGACACGGTGTCCGTTTCGGGGCGCGTCCACGCTGGGCAGGTCGGCGCAACCGACGTGCCGGTTGCCGTCTTCGTTGGGAAGACGCGAGTGGGAACGACGCGTACCGGTCTGGACGGTTCTTTCTCGTTCGCCGAGACGCTGAATGCGAGTATTCCCGCCGGTCAGAATGCGCTTCGCGTCGTACTCCCCTTCCGTCACCGCGCGTTGAACGCGCTGAACGTAACGGCCCCGGCCGTCGTCGAATCGTCGCCGACGACGCTCACTCTCTCGGGGACGGCCGGGAAGGCCCGGAACGTAA